>NZ_JACNDD010000080.1:0-30372 GCF_017351395.1 Pseudomonas sp. FW305-28 | reverse complement strand
GCGCCAGCGTCGGCTTCTCGCAAAGCGCCGGCCTGATCCTTGGCGGCTCGATCACCCAGAACAACTTTCTCGGCACCGGCAACTACGCCAGCCTGGGCCTGACCCGCTCGTCCTACCAAAGCAAGTACAACATCGGCTTTACCGACCCCTACTTCACACCGGACGGCGTGAGCCTGGGTTACAACGCGTTCTACAACGCCACCGACTACAACGAATATTACGATGACGATAATTCGTACTATTCCATCAATAGCTATGGCGCCGGCACCTCCCTCGGCTATCCGATCAACGAAACCTCACGGTTGAATGTCGGCGTGACGGTGCAACATGACAGCATCGAACCGGGGACCTACAGCGCCGATGAGATCTACGATTTCATCGCGCGTGAAGGCAAGGACTTCACCAACTTCAAGGCCAATCTCGGCTGGTCCGAATCGACCCTGAACAAGGGCGTGCTGGCCACCCGCGGGCATTCGCAAAGCCTGAACCTGATGGCGACGGTGCCCGGCAGCGACCTGAGCTTCTACAAGATCGACTACACCGGGCAGACGTTCCTGCCGGTCAGCGACACGACCTCGCTGCGCTTGCACACCAAACTCGGCTACGGCAACAGCTACGGCTCCACTGACGGCCTGCCGTTTTATGAAAACTACACCGCCGGTGGGGAAGGCTCGGTGCGCGGCTTTGAAAGCGGCACCCTCGGCCCGCGCGATACACCGGCCACCGGCACCTATGCCAGTGCCGGCCAGGCGTACTACTCCGACCGGGACACCGAGTCACTGGGCGGCAACATACTGATCACCGGCGGCGTGGAGTACCTGTTCCCACTGCCCTTCATCAAAGACAACAAATCACTGCGTACCTCGGTGTTCTGGGACGTGGGCAGCGTCTATTCCGACAAGTGCTACCTGAGCACCACCCAGGGATGCGACGGGGTCGACCTCAGCCAGATGGCCAGCTCGGTGGGGGTCGGGGTGACCTGGCATAGCCCGCTGGGCCCGTTGAGCGCCAACATCGCCTTTCCGGTCCGAACCCCGGATAACGCTGATACGCAGGTATTCCAGTTTTCCTTGGGGCAGACGTTCTGAATGTGCTGGCCGGAACTGGTCGGAGGGCACGAACCTGCTATCTTGGATACAGACCTGAGTAGTTGCGATCCCATACGTATCCAGGTTTGAGCAATGGAGTGATGAAGTTGGAAGCAGTGGAACTGCTCGCTATGGATGAATGGGCCACCTCATCTCTGCGTGGCGAGTGTGATGTGATCATCGTCAATTACAACGCCGGTGAACTTTTGTTGGCGTGTGTAAGGTCGGCGTTTGCCGCCGGCGCTTCCAGCGTGATCGTGGTGGATAACGACTCCCATGACGATAGCCTGATGCTGGTGGAGCGAACCCACGCTGCCGGCGAAGCGCTTCAAATCGTACGCAATGCCGCCAACCTCGGCTTCGCCGTGGCGTGCAACCAAGGTGCCCGCCTGTCAGCGGCCCCCAACTTGTTTTTCCTGAACCCGGACACCGTGCTGGCCGCCAATGCCATAGACCACTTGCTGCTGGCGCTGCGCAGCGCGCCGGAGATCGGCATGGTCGGAGGGTTCCTGTGCAACCCGGACGGCAGTGAACAAGCCGGTGGACGCCGGGTATTCCCCACGCCCAGGCGCGCCTTCATGCGGGCCTTCGGGCTTTCACGGCTTTCAACCTTTTTCCCGTCGGTGTTGTCCGATTTTTTATTGCACAAGGAACCCCTGCCCGGCGCGCCCATTGCCGTTGAAGCCATCTCCGGGGCGTGCATGCTGGTCAAGCGCGAAGCGATCGAGAGTGTCGGATTGTGGGACGAAGACTATTTCCTTCATTGCGAAGACCTGGACTGGTGCATGCGCTTTCATCAGGCCGGCTGGCGCGTGCTGTTCGTACCAGATGCCCGGGTGATGCATGTATTCGGTGGTTGCAGTCGTCATCGTCCCTATTTCGTCGAATGGCACAAACACCTGGGATTCCTGCGTTTCTATCGCAAGTTCTTTCGCCGCAAGTACCCTACCGTCCTGTGGATCAGCGTGGTGATCGGGGTCTGGTTTCGATTCGGCCTGGTGGTCCTTCGCCACGCCACCACCCGGTTCAGGAATGCATGGAACCTACGATAAGAGCGCTCAATTGCGGATAGGAATATTGGGCGGCTCCAGCCTCCTGGGCGAGCGTGCCCTGCCATTGCTGGCACAAACCGGCCACCTGACGAGCGCCTTCACTCGAAGCCTGCCCAAGGTGCCCTGTCCCGGTGTGACCTGGCGAAAGGCGGACGACTGGCACGGATTGGCGCTGGACACGTTCCTGTCGTTCGCCCCCCTCTGGGTGCTGCCCGACTACCTGGAGCGCCTTGCCAGCACTCACGTCAAACGCGTTGTCGTGCTCTCCTCCACGAGCCGCTTTGCCAAGCACGCATCGCCTGACGCTCGGGAGAGGGACGTGGCGCAACGCTTGATACGTGCAGAAGAACAACTCGAGCAGTGGGCGAGCGAACGGCAAATCGAGTGGGTGATCCTGCGACCGACCCTGATCTATGGCTTTGGCCGCGACAAGAACATTTCACAAATCGCGCGTTTCATTCAGCGCTTCGGATTTTTCCCGCTTATCGGTGGCGGTACCGGGTTGCGCCAGCCAGTGCATGGGGATGACGTGATCCAGGCATGCCTGTCCGCCGTGAGCACGCCTGGCCTGCCCAGTGGCGGCTACAACCTCTCGGGGGGAGAAGCCTTGCCTTATCACATGATGGTCAGGCGCATATTCCAGGCCATGGGTCGCCCGGAGCGAACACTGCCCCTCCCCGCCAAGGCACTCAGCGCGGGCGTTTCGATTTTGCGCTGCCTGCCACGCTACCGACATCTTTCAAGCGCCCTGGTGGGGCGGATGAACCAGGACCTGGTGTTCGACCATTCGCACGCCAGTGACTGGCTTGGTTTTGCTCCCCGGGCGTTTCACCTGATGGATGAAGATTTGCCCGGGCGCTGAAATAGCCTTGGCACTATGGCGATGATGTTGCACGTGTCGGTGTCGACGCCATCGCGAGCAAGCTCGCTCCCACAGGGTTCTGCGGCGTGCATGGATTTTGTGGCTGCCGATCATCCATGTGGGAGCGAGCTTGCTCGCGATGGCGGTGTTACCGTCGAGGTGATGGCCTTATCGCGACCCAGCCTTCTCCCCCGTCTCCCCGCCAGGCTCGTCACGATGAGCGTGGGCCTGCCACGCCCCCCATTTGCTTTCGAAGTACGCCTGGTTTTTGTCCCAGAGAGCCTGATACTCGCCACTGGCGATCAGTTTCCTGAACGATGCCTGCCCATAATGATGGATAAACGCGTCTTCGGCGCAGACCGTCCGGTAGCCGGCCGCCTGCACGCGACGGCTGTAGTCGTCGTCCTCGAACATCCCGATGCCGAATGCTTCATCCAGATAACCCACCTCTTCGAGGATGCTGCGGCGAAAGGCGACACAAAACATCGCCAGCATCGAAATATCGAACGTCTGCCCCTTGCGGGCTTCGGTGTAGCGGTCTGCAAATGCTTGCATCTGTTGAATGTCGGTGTAGGAAACCGCGACTTTCGCTTCGTTGCCTACCGCATTCGTGACCGGCCCGACCAGGCCGATACTCGGGTCTCTCAGATGCCTGACCAGCGGATCCAGCCAGCCGCCAGGCACTACCGTGTCGTTGTTGAGCAGCAGCAACACGTCACCGTCGGCTTCTCGCAAGCCCTGGTTGTTCGCCGCGGCAAAACCCCGGTTGTCCGGGTTGAGAATGATCTTCGCGGTCGGCACTTCTTGGCGCAGGCGCTCAAGATATTCAGCCGTACCATCGTCCGAGCCATTGTCGACGACAATGAGCTGGTAACTGGGCCAGGTGGTATTCCGCAGAACGCTGTTGACACATTGAATCGTCAGGTTGAGGTTGTTGTACGTCACGAGCACGATGGAGACTTTCTCATACAGCCCGACGATAGCGAGCTGCATGCTATGGAATCGATCCTTCCAGTCGTTCGCTCGGGCGAGCTCCACGCGCCGCTTGTACAGGGCAAGGTCGCGTTCGGCCAGGGCCCGCTCGATCTGCTCGATGAACTCATCGACCCCGGTGGCGAAGTACAGCAGGTCCTTGTAAATGCTCATCTCCGCCAGTGGCGTGGAGATCACCGGTTTGCCTGCGCTGATGTACTCGTAGAACTTCACCGGATCGACCGCATGCGTCACGTTGTAGAGCCTGAAGGGAATCAGGCAGGCATCGAAATGATCCAGGTAAAGCGGCATCTGCGAGTACGGCTTGTGGCCCAGCAACTGCACATTGGGCTTGTGCTCGAGGCCTGCCAGATCCTCGACGAAAATGTCCCCCACCAGGATGAAGTTCCACCCTGGCCGCCGGTCCGCCAACGCCGCCAGCAAGGGATAATCGAGCCATTGCGCCAAGGCGCCGTAGTAGCCGATCACCGGGCCGGCAAGCCCGCTCAGCACATCGTTGGTAAAACAGTGCTGCCGGAAAAAAGCGAAATCCACCGCGTTTCGCACCAGCACACAGCGTGGGTTATGGGCGCACCACTTCTGGTAAAGCAACGCGGCGGAAACGGTCACCAGATCCGCTTGGGTGATCAGGGTCTTTTCCTCACTCAGCAACTGCTCGCCGATGTTCGGAAAGCCATCCCAGTCGTCCATGCAGTCATAGTGAATACGCCAGCCATGCAGGGTGCGCAGGCTGAGTGCCACGGGGCTCCAGTAAGCGATATGCACCACCGAGAGGGCGGTTCTGATCTGCATGTCGGCGACCAATGCAGCCAGGGCACGCAGCAAAGCCTGATGATTTTCAGGCGTCACTATTTGTTCGTAATACGCCTCTTGCGCCTCGCGCTGCAGCACCACTTCAAAGACATTGGGCGCCACCGATGTCAATTCATAGAGCTGTCCCTGTTCCGGCACACGGGCGGGGACGATATAGAACACCCGATAACCATTGCTCGCAAACTGGCTCATCAACTGCTGCGGTCGCTGGAAGCGTGCGGCCCAATCGATGTTGGCGAAACAGAGAATATCCAGGCGTCCTTTCGTGGCGAAATCTGCGTCCACCTCAACGTTCGGCAACGGTTCCGGTGCGGCCGGGTAGACGATTGCAGCGGCGGTGTCGGGGAACTCCTGGGCGGCGGCAAACCCATAGCGCATCCATCGGAACAGCGAGCGCAGGGGGCGGGTGAAACGCCACGAACGGGTGTTTTGCAGGAAGTCGACTTTCGCCAAGGCAACATCGCGCTCGTTGATGGCCGCGTCTCTTTGGGCCAAGGCGGCGTCGCGGTCGATCAAGGCGCTGTCGAGCTTAAGCACGTGGGTACCCATGCAGCGGCGTGCTGTCACCCGGCGGCCACATGGAACTGAGGGAACCGGGCCGATAGAACGTTGCCGTCAGGCTGCGGCGGGAAGATTGGCAGCCGCTCACCACGGGGGTGACGGCGTGCCAGGAATTATCCGAGCGCACCAGGATCGCCGAATTGCCCACCCGTGGCTCGATCTCGGCCGCCACGGCGCTGGGATCGTTGCGGTGCAGGATGGTCAGGCAACCGCCGTCGTTGCGGTCCCAGGACTCATTGAAATACAGGATATGGGTGACCAGTTTATCTGGAAGGTCCGGATGGGCCCCCAGGCTCGCACCGGGACCGTAATGAAAGACGTTGACCTCCATCGGCACGCTGCGCAGGTCGATCCCGGTCAGCTCCGACATGGCCTCTCGATAGCCGGCCGAGCCAAGGTCCTGCGCCAGCCTCAACCATGCCTCGCTCAGTTCTTCAGGGAACGCGATCGTTTGGGTGCCCATGCTCACCAGGGCACGCGCCTCATAGTCATAATTTTTCTCACCGCCATAACCACTCACCGTCTTGAAATGATCATGAGGAAACGACGCCGCCAACGCGGCGGCATCCTCGGGCGAATACAGACTGCCGATTTCAGCCCAGGTATACGGATGGGACTTTAGCGCCGCTGGCGTGAGACGAGAGAGATCTAGCATTGTCTGTTCTTGTTCGCTGTCAGGTTTCTGATACCACGGGCAATGGAACGCAGTGGCGCGGTCATTCGGAATGAATTGGAGTTCTGCAACTCAAGCATCCTGGCGTCACTGAGGGCCAGTTGCTGGCTGAGCTGGACAATCCGTTGCTGCTGGGCAAGCTCCTGTGCTGCAAGGTTCTGTGCCGGTTCGGTGCTGCCCGGCTCCGGCACGACGAGGCTTGCCGGACATTCAGCCGGCAATGGGTCGCCCCCCTGGGCGGCGGCTTCGAGCAGATTGGGCAGATGCTGTAGAAAAGCGCCCAACACCGGCCGGGACGACGTTTTGCCCTGGCGAATGATCGCCGCGACCCGGTCCCAATGCTCGACCAACTGATCCGCCGCCGCAAGGGCCGCGGGCGATGGGCGGGTCTTGCCCACCCGCGCGAGAAACCATTGCGGATCGACCGTCGCCACGTCCGGCAATGCGTGGAGTGTGTCGAACCCAGCCAACGCCGTGTATTTGCCCGTGGTCAGGTCCGCCGAGCAGAACACCGGGACGCCAAACGCCAGGGCGGTGATTGCCAGGTGGTAACTATGGCCGATCACCGCTTGGGCCTGGCTGAGAATTTCCGCCATGAGCAACGGTTCCGGCCAGAACGACAAGGTGATGGCCCCAGGCAAGCGCCCGGCAATGACCGACGGATCGTCCCCCAGGACAGGGCCAATCGGCACCACCAAAAACTGATAGCCCTGGAACGCCTCGGCGTAGTCTTCGAACAGTTTTACAAAGGATTCCACCACGTGAATGGCGTGGATCACGATGTAGGGCCCGGTCAGCCCGGCCTGCTCGCGCAGGCGAATGAGCTCGGCCGAGGGTCGCTGCTCATCGATCAGGCGGGGCAAGCCAAACGCGGTATCGGGCAGCACTTCGATCTCGGCCTGTGGAGTCAGCGCGCCGAGGGTATCGCGCGACAGTGCATCACGGACGCGCACGTACTGGCTTTGCTCAAGGGCCATCGTCAATAACGGCCTGGCCCAGTCGGGAATATCGTTGCAATGCATCCCGGGGGCATTCCACATGACCGGGACCGCGTGCTGCTGGGCGATGAGCGCAGGCGTCAGCCAGTAACCGGTCGGATGATGGATATCGGCGGTTGTCGGACCATAGCCGTGGGCAACCACTTTATCGAAGCGGATCAGGAAACCGCCGCCGATCAAAACCCCATCCAGGCTCGCCGCTACATGGGGCAGCTCTGTCAGCGACGTCACCGCATAGGGCCATTGGGGTCGGCTTTTCCCGTGATAGGAAAACCGATGCAGATTGACTGAGCCCAAGCGCTGGATCAGCTCAGCCTCGGCGATGATCGGAAACAGCAGATCGCCATAGTTTTCTACGTCAAAGGTGCCAAATATAGCGACCTGCCACGTGCGCTCGACCGGGTGTTCCGTCACAACCTTAGCCCCTTGAGTCCCGCTGGCCTTGGCAAGCGACTCGACCGGTCGAGCGCCGATCCTCTGCAACCCCAGGTCAACCATGCCCAGAAAATCCTGGTGGTTCGGCAACATGTCGAACGCCAAGGGCGCGACTTGCTTCTCGATCAACTGCGAGGTGTCTTCCGTGGCGCCGTGCAACAGCTTGAGCGTGACATGATAGCGCCCCTCGGCGAGGTGGGCCGGGAAGCGCACCGTGATCGCCGCGCGCCGCCAGCCATTTTCGACCGGGCCGGGTTGCAGTACGAAGTTGCCTCCACCGATCACCAGCAGCCTGGCTTCCTGGATGGTGAAGCTGATGTTGGGTTGAGTGATCGACTCATGCAGCAACGCCTCGACGTGAATCTCGATATCGTCGCCATACAGGTAGCTGGAGGACAGCTGCTGGGTGTTGGTGAAGCAGGCGGCGCTGATGTGCCCCTCTTCGGTCCCGAAGGCCATCCCCTCCTGCCCGCCCATGAAGGACTTGCGCGTCACCGGTGTGACCCCGCCACTGGCCCAGCGACGTTGCTCGTCACGCATGTCGAGCAAATGCAGCTCGGCCATTTCATCGGGCGAGCCGCTGGCGACGACCCGGCCTGCGCGCAGATAGATGACCCGGTGGCAGAAGCGCTTGACCATGCTCATGTCATGGGAGACGAACAGCAGCGTGGTGCCTCTGGCAGCCAGTTCTTCCAGCCGATTCAGGCATTTGAACTGGAAGGAGGCATCGCCGACGGAGAGGGCCTCATCGACGATCAGGATTTCCGGCTCGACACAGACCGAAACGGCGAAGGCCAGCCGTACCAGCATCCCGCTGGAATAGATCTTGGTAGGCTGGTCGATGAAGTCGCCGATATTGGCGAAGGCAATGATGTCATCGAAACGAGCGTCGATTTCCGCACGACTCAAGCCCAGCACGGCTGCATTCACATAGACGTTTTCCCGGCCGGTGAACTCCGGATTGAAACCAGACCCCAGCTCGAGCAACGCCGCAATCCGGCCATGCCCCTGGACACTGCCCCGGGTCGGCATCAACGTTCCGCAGATCAGTTGCAACAAGGTGGATTTGCCGCTGCCATTACGGCCGATGATACCGACGGTCTCCCCCCTTGCGATGGTCAGGGAAACATCGTCCAGGGCCCAGAACTCGCGATAGAAACGCTTCTTGCCGCGCACCAGCATCTGCAATAGACGGTCTTTGGGCGCATCGTAGATCTGATAACACTTGCTCAGGTTTTCGGCGCGGATGGCCACTTCAAACGACATCGGCAAAACCCTTTCATGAATCACGGCCATTATTGCGGTGCCACTGAACCTGTCCTTCGTTGGGCGCTGCGGATGAGTTAAGCACAGATGGGATAAAAAACTTCGAATGAATCTACACTGGGGCCTACTCCATGAGGATGCAACTCAAGGAGCATCCGCTATTGCCTTGAGGATCAAGCACCGATGCAGTCGTTCAGCACGTCCCCCGTTGCCATGATCAAGAGTGTCCTGATCAATCGAATCCTGATCTACGTGTTGATCCGCAGAGAAGTCATCGGTCGCTACAAAGGCTCGATGCTCGGTATTCTATGGTCGTTCTTCACGCCGGTTTTCATGCTGGTGGTCTACACATTCGTGTTCAGCGTCGTTTTCAAGGCCCGCTGGTCTGGCGGCGGTGAATCCAAGAGCGAATTCGCCTTGGTGCTGTTCGCGGGCCTGCTGGTCTTCAACCTCTTCTCCGAATGCGTGAACCGTGCGCCGGGCCTGGTGCTGGCCAATACCAACTACGTCAAGAAGATCGTCTTTCCACTGGAAACCCTGCCCCTGGTGTCGCTCGGCGCAGCGCTGTTCCACATGGCGGTCAGCGTCCTGGCCTGGCTGATGTTCTATATCGCCCTGTTCGGAACCCCACCGATCACCGCCCTGCTGCTGCCATTGGTGCTGTTTCCATTGGTGTTGCTGACGCTGGGCATCTCCTGGTTTCTCGCCTCGATAAGCGTCTACCTGCGCGATATCGGCCAGTTCATCGGCGTCATCATCACGGCGATGCTGTTTCTCTCGCCGATTTTCTATCCGCTCTCGACGCTTCCGCAAAGCTATCAGGCCGCCTTGCAGGCAAATCCCCTGACACTGCCGGTGGAAATGGTTCGCGATGTCATGTTCTGGGGCCGGCCGCCGCACTGGGAGCACCTGGCGGCTTATTCGGCAGTCTCGGTGCTGATTGCCTGCGCCGGGTTTGCCTGGTTCCAGAGGACACGCAAAGGCTTCGCCGACGTCATATGACGTTTGTTGCGTGGCACCCCGTCCAGCAACCGCTATGCTGACTCATTGCACGGCTGGAGGCCTGGCGGGTGATTGAAGCCAACATTGATCCTGAAAAAGACCGCGTGTGCGTTGCCGTATTGACCAAAGGACCAGAAAACCGCATGGACCAGATCAACCGTCTTGTTGATTGCATTGACCAACTGACTCGCGCGACACAATCCAGATCCATTGAGGCCTTGCAGTTGGTCAAGGAAATCGAAAATCGAGATCGGCTTATCAAACAACTGAACCTTGATTCAAAAGCGCTTCGCACCCGCCTGTCACTTCAAGAAGGCAAGACCGGGCGGCTGCGTGAGCGACTGCGGCTGGCCGAACAGCACCTCAAGGACGCCGAGGCATTAATCCAGACAAAGGAAAAAGAGGCTGTCGTGTTTTCCGATTGGGCGGTGGATTTGCGTGCCCAACTGGCGGCCAAGCAAGCCGAGTTGTTCAAGCTTTCCGACTGGGGCAACGCCATCGAACGTGCACCGCTGCGTTATTCGATACGCAAGCAATTGTATAAATTATCGCGCCGGGTCTATGCCTGGTTGCCCCTCACCGCACAGCAGAAAAGCAAACTGGCGCGTCGGCTTCGAAATTGGCTGAAACCCGGCAAGGCAACACCAGGCGAATCATCGCCAGACGCTGGTTTTGCGCTGCAAACTCTGCCACCGCCCGTAAACGTTGCCGTACCGTCCAGCCTCGGGCAGCCCATGATCCTGATGTTCGGCGTGATTGACTGGCACTTTCGCATCCAACGCCCACAAAACCTGGCCAAGGAATTGGCCCGGGCCGGACAAACGACTTTTTATATCTCGAACAATTTCATCGACGACGAGGCCCCCGGCTTCCAAGCAGAACCTTTGGAAGGCTCCCACCGGCTGTTCCAGATCCGTTTCAAGGTACGCGGTGCACCGGCCATCTATCATGCCCCTCCGTCAGCGGCCGTGATCCGCCAGTTGTGCGAAGGCCTGGCCATGCTCCTGGAAGCGGCGAACGTCGATGCCGCGGATTGCATTGTCCAGCACGCCTTCTGGTTTCCGCTGGCAAGGCGTGTCCCCAACGCCACCCTGGTCTATGACTGCATGGATCATCACGAAGGTTTCGGCAACGTTGCCCAGGAACTGCTCGACCTGGAAATCGCCCTGATGCGCAGGGCCGATCTGCTGGTGGCGACATCCGACTGGATCGAACAACACGGCAAGCGGGAAAACCGCAACGTCGAGGTGATCCGCAACGCCTGCGAGTTCAGTTTCTTCAGCCGACGTCCCGACAGGGTCTACCGGGACCCTGCCAACAGAAAGATCATCGGCTACTACGGCGTTATTGCCGAATGGTTCGACCTGGACCTGGTCAAGCGGGTCGCCCAATCCTTCCCGCAGCACCTGATTCTGTTGATCGGCAGTGATATCGTCCAGGCAAAAAAACACTTCAAGGCCTACCCGAATGTGATCCTGGAAGGTGAAGTCCCGTATACCGCCCTGCCTTACTACCTCCACGCCATGGACGTTTGCCTGCTACCGTTCAAGGTCATGCCGTTGACCCTCGCCACCAACCCGGTCAAGGTCTATGAATACCTGAGCGCGGGAAAACCGGTGGTGTCGGTGAAACTGCCGGAGTTGAGCCAGTTCGGCAAACTGGTCTGGGCGGTTGAAGAGCCGACTGAGTTCATCTCGACCCTGCGCGGTGTCCTGGGGGCACTGCCGGAGGCCAGCGCCGCATTGGAGGCTCGTCAATCGTTCGCCCGAGGCCAGACCTGGCAGCACCGGGCCGCCAGCCTGCGCGATGCCATCGCGGCATTGCCCCAGCCCAAAGTCAGCGTCGTGGTGCTGACCTACAACAACCTCGAACTGACCAAGGCCTGCCTCGACAGCCTGTTGACCCAGAGCCAATACCCGAACCTTGAAATCATCGTCGTCGACAACCACTCCAGCGACCAGACCCCGGCCTACCTCAGCGCCTGGGCCGACGGCCACCCCGACCGGATCGTCATCCTCAACCCGGACAACAAGGGCTTCGCCGCCGGCAACAACCTGGGCCTCGCCGCCGCCAGTGGCGACTATCTGGTCATCCTGAACAACGATACGGTGGTCACCGCCGGTTGGATCAAAGGCTTGATCCGTCACCTGCAGGACCACAAGGAAATCGGCATCATCGGCCCGATCACCAACAACATCGGCAATGAGGCCAAAGTCAGCACCTGCTATGAGCAGTTGGAAGACATGCCCGCCGAAGCCGCGCAAATGACCCGCGCCCGCATGGGCGAGTGGTTCGAAATCAACACCCTGGCGTTTTTCTGCGTGATGTTCCCGCGCTCGACCTACGAGCAAATCGGTGGCCTGTGCGAAGAGTACGGCCTGGGGTTCTTCGAGGATGACGATTACTGCCGCCGCGTACAGCGGCGTGGCATGCGCGCAGCCTGTGCCGAAGACGTCTTCGTTCACCACCACCTGTCCGCCTCGTTCAACACCTTGGGAGCCAGGAAAAAACAGGCCCTTTTCGAAAAGAACCGGGCGATCTACGAGAGCAAGTGGGGATCCTGGGTTCCGCACACGTACCGAGACGTGTAGGCAGCCCCTTTGCATGCAAATTCAAGGGAGCCGATGAATCCGTGGCGAGGGAGCTTGCTCCCGCTGGGCTGCGAAGCGGCCCTGAACCCAGCCTCCGCAGCGTGTCAGGTTGGTCGCATCCTGCCTTTTTTGGGGCTGCTGTGCAGCCCAGCGGGAGCAAGCTCCCTCGCCACGGATCTTGGTTTGCCTTAATGGACAGCGTTATCCCTTTAGCCGAGACGATATTTTGCCCAGATTCAGCCTGAAGTACGCCGTGGTGTTGTTGGTTTTACTGGCGAGTGCAGTGGTCGGCGTGTACGGTTTTTCTACGCTTGAACTGGCGTCAATGAACAGCGGCACCCGGACGATATTGCTGTCGATGGCAGCCCTGGCCGCCCTCACCGTCTTCACGCGCAAGCCACCGATCCTGCTTTGCCTGGGTTTGCTGGCGTGCCTGGCCATCGCCTGCGCACAGATTTGGCCGGTGCTTGTCGTAGCGGTGTTCGCGCTGTCTGCCACCGTGCTCGGCAGGTGGGTGCTCAGGCAAGCAGCCT
The DNA here is from genome assembly GCF_017351395.1 of Pseudomonas sp. FW305-28. Lineage (NCBI taxonomy): Bacteria > Pseudomonadati > Pseudomonadota > Gammaproteobacteria > Pseudomonadales > Pseudomonadaceae > Pseudomonas > Pseudomonas sp. FW305-28. Next base: position 17,505 of record NZ_JACNDD010000080.1, on the reverse strand, counting down.
CGGCCGACTGGAGCGTCCACCTGCTGGTGGGAGCAGGCGCGTTCGGTACGCTGACAGGCCTGGCGGCCTACTGGCCGATCAACTACCCCGGGCTGTATGGCGCGCTGCTGTTGTTGCCGCTGGCCTTGGGCCACAGACACGTCACGTCGATGGGCCGTGAACTGCTGTGCCACATCCAGGCCAGCCGATCAACGCAAACACCGGTCCAAACGGCGCTCGACGTACTGATCTGCAGCTTCGCCTGTCTTTACGTGTTGGTCGCCTTCATGCCAGAGGTCGGGCACGACGCATTGGCCATGCACCTCTTCGTCCCTTCACACCTGGCCCAGCGGCATCAATGGTCGTTCGATGCCAGCACCTATGTGTGGGCGGTCATGCCCATGCTGGCCGACTGGATCTATAGCATCGTCTATATGCTGGGCGGTGAAACGGCAGCGCGCCTGAGCAACAGCGCATTCACCCTGCTGCTGGCGTGGCAGATCCGCAACATGACCCTCTGGGCCGGAGGCTCTGCCACAAGTGCCCGTTGGGCAAGCCTGATCTTTGTGTCGACGCCCCTCGCCTTCGCTGAAAGCAGCAGCCTGCATATCGAGTCGGCGTGGACCGCCTTCATGATGGCCGGGACACTGGCGATCCTGAAGGTCTCACGCTTCACGCCGGATCCCACGGAGCGCCTGTCGCAACTGCTGCTGGCCGGCATCCTGCTGGGCTTCGCCATGGCGACCAAGGCGGTGACCCTGAGCGTCCTGCCGGTGCTGTTGGTGATGCTGCTGGTGCAGTACAAGGCCTGGGCTGTCCCAGGCATCGTCAAGACGCTCCTGCTCGGCAGTGCCGGGCTGATACTGGCCGGTGCCACCCCTTACGTCTCTGCCGGGTACTTGACCGGTAATCCGGTGTTTCCGTTTTTCAATGCCATTTTCCATTCGCCACTGTGGCCGAACATCAATTTCGAACCGCCAGCCGCTTTCGGTACAGGGATGACCTGGGACACCCTCTATCGAATGGTCTTCAAGTCGCCTCAGTTCATCGAGGGGCGCGTCGGCGCGGCAGGCTTTCAATGGCTGTTGCTGCCCACGGCCGCCGTCGCCGTGCTGGTGAGCGGCAACAAAAAAGCCCTGTGCATCCTCCTGGTGGGCGCCGGTGCGATGTTCATGACGTTCCACTCAACCGCCTACCTGCGTTATGTGTTCCCCTCCTTCGCGCTGTTCTCAGTGATCCTGGCCCTGCCCTTTTCCGACCCCAGGTTCTTCCCCCGCAGACTCGCCATCGTCGCCGGGGCCGTGTTGGTCCTGACCAATACCCGTTTCATCCAGGCCGCGACTTACTATGGCGACATCAACCCCTCTGCACTGTTGAGCCAGGCCGGTCGGGGCGCCTACCTGTTGGAACGCCTGCCCATCCGAAACATGGTCGACACCGTCAACGCCTTGAATAGCGGCAACCAGCCCGTGGCGGTCTTTGCATCGCCCTTGATGGCGGGTTTGCATGGCGATGCCCTTTACGCGTCGTGGTACAACCTGAAGTGGAAAAACGATTTCGACGCGGCGACCTCGCCCTCGGAGCTTGCCCAGCGCTTGCGCCGGCGCCAGGTGAACTGGCTGGTGATCGACCTCAAGTCCCTTCCCCCGGTGCAACTCGATCGGCTGCTCACGGTGTCCACGTCCTATGCCAGACTGGGTAACCTGGAGCTGCGCAAACTCAATGTCACCCACGACGAACACCTGCTCGACCCGCAGCTGTCCAGCCTCGAGGGCTGGAGCCTGACGTCACCCTCGACCTATGACGCGTCGCGCAAGATCCTGACCGTCAACGTCAAGACACCGGCCACACAGCGGGTCGAAGTGACGCCGGGGCTAACGTACATCAACAGCGTGTCCGCACGTTGCGCAACGACGACCACCGCCGGAAGAATCCAGGCCAATTGGATGGACGACCAAGGCGACTTCATTACCACCAGCATCGAGACGTTTGACTGCACCACACAATGGGAGACCCATGAGATGAGCGTCGTTGCCCCCGCAAATGCCACGTCCGTGATCATTTATGCGTCCGGGCACACCGACACACCCCTGGAGTTCAAGTCACTTTCATTCAGGCAATAGCGGGCGATATCGATGAACTCAAAAACAGCGCTTTTCACGGACGAACAACGCGTCGCCGTCGTCATCCCCAGCTATCGGGTCACCGCGCACATCGTCGGGGTCATCGAGGCCATAGGACCGGAGGTCTGGCGCATCTATGTCATCGACGATGCCTGCCCGGACGGTTCCGGCGGGCATGTCCTGGCGTCCTGTAACGACCCCCGGGTCAAGGTGCTGCCCCATGAGGTCAACCAAGGCGTGGGCGGTGCGGTCATGACCGGCTACCGAGCAGCCCTCGCCGACGGTGCGAGTATCATCGTCAAAGTCGACGGGGACGGCCAGATGGACCCGACCCTGATCCCGCTGTTCATCGAACCGATCCTGGCCAGAGAAGCGGACTACACCAAGGGCAATCGGTTTTTCGACCTGGAAGAAGTCCAATCGATGCCGCGGCTGCGCCTGTTCGGCAACGCAGTACTGTCGTTGATGGCCAAACTGTCGACCGGTTACTGGGATCTGTTCGACCCCACCAACGGCTACACGGCGATTCACCGTGACGTCGCCAGGCTGTTACCCCTGGACAAGGTCAGCCAGCGCTACTTTTTCGAGACCGACATCCTGTTCCGCCTGAACACCGTGCGCGCCGTGGTGGTGGATATTCCGATGGAGGCCCGATACGGCGACGAAGTCAGTCACCTCAAGATCTCGAAGATCGTTGGCGAATTCCTGTTCAAACACCTGCGCAATTTCACCAAGCGCGTGCTCTACAACTATTATCTTCGCGACATGTCCCTGGCTTCGATCGAACTGCCGATCGGGATTGTCATGTTCTTGTTCGGCACCTTCTTCGGCAGTTATCACTGGTATGAATCGGCGCAGAACGGCATCGCGACACCCGCCGGCACGGTGATGCTCAGTGCACTGCCCATGCTCATGGGGTTGCAACTGATCATGGCGTTCCTCGGTTACGACATCGCCTCGGTGCCCAGCCGGCCACGGCAATCCAGGCGTGTTAAAGCAACGTCATTGCGGGAAGAAAACTCATTAAAGCGCTGAGAGATTTTTTATCGGACCCGTCGCTCAAGGCATTGGATGTCGATGGCAGCGAACGCCTCGAACTTCACGGCCAAGTGCTTGAACGCAAGCGAATGCTCCGGGAAGTCTTCGTGGAGTTCCACCACGCATTTCATCGCCTGGCAGACCGTTACTTCAAGGTCGAAGGCCTTGAGGTGGAGTTGGGGGCGGGCATCGCGCCCATGCGTCATTCATACCCTGAAGTACTGGCCACGGACATTGTCGCCACCGAACAACTGGACATGGCACTCGATGCCGAGGCAATGAGCCTGGACGATCACTCGGTCAGGGCCTTTTATGGCCAGAACTGTTTTCACCATTTCCCTCACCCCGATCGGTTTTTCACGGAACTGGAAAGAACGCTCAAGGTGGGCGGCGGGGCCATTTTGATCGAGCCCTTCCACGGCCCCTTTGCCGCTTTTCTCTATAAACGCCTGTTCAAGTCCGAAGGCTTCGACATGCACTTCCCGTCCTGGGAAACACCCTCGACCGGCCCCATGAACGGCGCCAACCAGGCGCTCAGCTACATCATCTTCGTTCGCGACAGGCAGGCGTTCGAGGGCAAGTACCCAGGCCTGGAAATCGTCCATCAGGAAATCTGCGGCAATTATCTGCGTTACCTGGTTTCCGGCGGCTTGAACTTTCGCCAGTTACTGCCTGATGTGTTGATCCCTGTGCTCAAAGTCGTTGAAAAGCTGCTTCACCCGTTGCGGCGGGTATTGGCGCTGCATCACATCGTGGTCATCAGGAGGACGTCTTGACCTTTATTCGGTATGGCGCCATCCAACTCCTGGCCTATGCGTTGGACATGGGCGCCTTTTTGCTGTTGATCGCGCTATTCGAGGAACAACCCGTGCTGGCCAACATTGCCGGCAAAGGCGTCGCCGGTGTGTTCGCGTTCTTTTTGCATCGGCACTTCACGTTCCAGTCGAGCCATGGCAGCAGCAAGGCTCAAGCGGTGCGCTATTTCTCGTTGCTCGCCATCAATATCCCGGTCGCGTCGGCGCTGTTCAGCGTGGGGCTGGCTATCGTCGACAACCCTGCTCCGGTGAAATTCGTCTGCGACGTGGCCTGCGTGGCCCTGACTTACTGGATCAGCAAACTGTTCGTATTTCATTCCGCGACGCATCCGCCGGTTCCCCCTGACCGCGCCGAAGGCGCATGACGATGAAGCTATTGATCACCGGCGCGACAGGCTACATCGGACAACGGGTGTCCGCCCTCGCGGCAGCAAGGGGACATGAGGTCATTTACGCGACGCGCCAGCCGGGTCCGGCCTCCTCTGCCTGGCTGCCTTATGACCTGCGGGGCCAGGCCCCCGCGTGCCCGGCCGGCATTCAGGCGCTGATCCATTTGGCCGCCGACACCTCGACGGGTACCGACGCCGGCGCGGACGACGAAGTCAACGCGGCCCAAGCGCTGATCCAGTGCGCCCAACAAGGCTCGGCCAGGTTCATCTTCATCTCCAGTCAAACCGCCGAGGCCACGGCTCCGAGCATTTATGGCCGGACCAAGTGGCGTATCGAACAGCACGTGCTGGCCGCCGGAGGCACCGTAGTCCGTCCCGGTCAAGTCTACGGCGGCCCCGAACGTGGCCTCTTCGGCTTGTTGTCAGGGCTGGTTCGTCGAAGCCCGTTCATTCCGATCCTCATGCCCGCGCCTGGCGTGCAACCCATCCATGTCGACGACCTCGCGGCCTCGATACTGGCCGTTGCCGAGCGCGACGACCTGCATGCCGAGGTCCTCAACCTGGGCGCCGTGCGGCCGATTGCCTTTGGCCGTTTCCTGAAGTCGATCGCGACGCACCGGGTCCGTGCCACTCGCCTGCCAATCCCCCTGCCAGTGCCATTGCTCAGGTTACTGCGCCGGTCACTCGGACGATCCTTGAGCACGAAACTGGGCCTGGAGCGGATTTTCTCCCTCATTCACCTGCCGCCCATGGACAGCGAGCGTTCCCTGCAAAAACTCGGCATCCAACTGCGCCCCCTTGCCCACGGCATGCATCGCTCCGGCCATGGGCAACGTCGAGGCCTTCTCCAGGAAGCCACGGTGCTCTTGCACTACCTGCTCAAACGCCCGCCGCACAGCAGCCTGGTCAGTCGCTATGCCCGGGCAGTGGAGCGTGCGGGAAAAACCCGCGCCGTCATTCATTCGCCCTTGATGATGGGCTGGCCGATACTCCTGACGCTCCTGGACAACCCCGGCGTCCTGCGCAAGCCCGACGGCCAGGAACTGGCCTGGCGCCTGCAGGTTGCACTCGCTATAGCCGAAGCCAGTCCCCAGGGCGCCCAGGTGTTTCTCGGCGTCCAGCAGTCGCGCAGCCCTGTCGCCACGCTGGTTGCGTTGGGACTCTCCGCGGTCAAAGCGTTGGCGTGGCAGCTAGCGGCGCTGGCGTGCCGCTCCTTTGCCCGCCAGCTGTTGCTTGGAAGTGAAGCCCACCGTGAAACCTGAATTCGATGTGATCATTGTCGGCAGTGGCCCGGCCGGGACTTCGGCGGCCTATCCACTGGTCAAGGCGGGCCTGAAAGTCCTCATGGTCGATGCCCAGGCCAGTAGCGGCTCATCGGAGCCGCCAACCCGCCCATTCCTCAACGCCAGGAGCAACGACGCGCAGCAGTGGAAATGGATGATCGGCGAAAACTTCCACGCCTTGAACCAACCGGACGCGGTATCGCCCAAACTGAAGACACCGACCCATGCCCATGTCTTCGAAGGGTTCAGCGCCGGCAATCGCATCGAGACCGACAATTTTATCGGCATTGGTTCACTGGCAACCGGAGGCCTGTCCAATGCCTGGGGTTGCGGCGTGGCAACGCTGGGTGCCAGCGACTTTGCCGGGTTGCCCATCGACTATTCCGAGATGCAGGCGTCCTACGAAACGGTCGCCCGCCGGATCGGCATCAGCGGCCGGATCGACGACGATCTTTCAAGCTATTTCGGCCTCGATGAGTGGTCGCAACCGCCGCTGCCACTGGACGCCCTGCATCAACGCCTGCTCGATCACTACGCTCGGCGTCGTGGGGCGTTTCCCGACCTGGGGTTTCGCCTTGGCCGCTCCCGGGTCGCCGTCTTGAGCCAGCCCCTGGACGAACGCAAGGCCTGCGACCTGGCGGGAAACTGCTTGTGGGGCTGTCACAACCAGGCCTTGTACAGCGCATCGCAAGAGCTGCGAAAACTCAAGCAGTACCCGGGATTCCAGCACGTCCAGGACTTCCTGGTGGACGAGTTGCAGAAACAGGACGGTTCATGGACGATCATCGATCATCGCTCCGCCCGGCGCTGGCGCGGCACACGCCTGTTGCTGGCGGCGGGCACCCTGGCCTCGACCCGGCTCGCCCTCAAGGGCCTGAACCATTCGGCCCCGATACCGCTGCTGTCATCGCCGACGGCAGCCTTCCTGCTGTGGCTGCCGAAAATGCTCGGGACCCCAAGGGCGCCGGCATTTGGTCTGGGCCAGTTATCGTTTGCCCTGGCGCTGACACCCAGTGCCACGGCGTTCGGTTCGACATTCAGCACCACAGGTTTGCCCATGACCGAGTTTGTCAGCCGGATCCCCCTGAGCAAACGCTACAGCATCGAACTGCTGAAAAACCTGCTCAGCGCCTGCGTCGTCGGGAATCTCTTCCTGCCCGGGCACCTGTCTCACAACACGGTGGTCTTGCGCCCTGACGGTTCGTTGAGCATCAACGGCCACGAGCATCCGGAGCTCCCCGGGCTCATGAAGGCAGCCGAGGCAAAGCTGCGCCGGATCTATTGGAAAATGGGCGCGCTCTTGATGCCCATGAGCTTCACCGTCGGCAGGCCGGGGGCGGATATCCATTATGCCGGCACCCTGCCCATGCACTCGACGCCCAGGATCGGGCAGACTGATGGCCTTGGCGAAGTCGCGGGTCTTGGCGGCGTGCATATTGTCGACGGTGCCTGTCTGCCCAGTCTTACCGAGAAATCCCACACGCTGACCCTCATGGCCAACGCGGACCGGATAGCACGCTCACTTGCCATCACGATAGGAAATCAAAAGGCATGACCCGCAAGGTACTTTGCATCGTTGGTACGCGTCCGGAAGCCATCAAGATGGCCCCCGTGATCAAGGCACTCCAGGCCGAAAACAATATCGATTGCTGGGTACTCGCCACCGCCCAGCACCGAGGCCTACTGGATCAGGTGCTGGAGGGGTTTGCAATCACCGTCGACCTGGACCTGGACCTCATGCGCCCCAACCAGTCATTGACGGCACTGACCTCACGCTTGCTGCTTGAACTCGACGGCGTACTGCAAGCCGAGAAACCGGACGTCGTACTGGCTCAAGGCGACACGACCACGGTCATGTGCGCCGCACTGGCGTGTTTCTACCTGCGGATTCCCTTCGGTCATGTCGAGGCGGGCCTGCGTACCTGGGACCTGTGCAATCCGTTCCCCGAGGAAGCCAACCGGGTGATCGCCGGCAAACTGGCTCGCTGGCATTTCGCGCCCACCCCGCATGCCGTGGACAACTTGCTGCGCGAGGGTGTCGCCGCCAGCGATATCACCCTGACCGGCAATACCGTGATCGATGCCTTGCTGATGACCGCGGCACGGGACTCAACCTTGGCTATCCCACTGGACGCCAGTAAACGCCTGGTGCTGGTGACCTGCCATCGACGGGAAAACTTCGGCGAACCGTTCCAGAATATCTGCCAGGCCCTCAAGGACCTGGCCGAGCGCAACCCAGGCATTCAGATTCTCTACCCCGTCCATCCCAACCCAAACGTCAAGGATGTCGCCCATCGCTTGCTCGGCCAGACGCCGAACATCCTCCTCTGCACACCGCTGGATTACGCGCCGTTTATCGCGGCAATGAAGCGCTCTTACCTGATCATCAGTGACTCCGGGGGCGTGCAGGAAGAAGCCCCGGCCCTGGGCAAACCCGTGTTGGTATTGCGGGAAGAAACCGAACGCCCGGAGGCCGTCGAGCTCGGCGTGGTCAAGCTGGTGGGCACCAACCGGGACACCATCATCGAGCAGGCACAGCGTCTGCTCGATGACCCACAGGCTTACCAGGGCATGGCGCGTGGGGTTTCCCCCTATGGCGACGGCAAGGCCGCAGCGCGCATCGTCGACGCTCTAAGGCAGTACTTCCAGTCATGCGCATGATCTACCTGTCCCCGGTGCCATGGGCCAGCTTCAGCCAGCGCCCCCATCACTTCGTCAACTGGTATCACCAGCAGACTGGGGCGCCGGTCCTCTGGCTCGATCCCTACCCGACACGCTTACCGACGCTGACCGACTTCAGGCGCAAGCCGCCTGTTGCCGATCAGCAAAGCGTCAACGTTCCACCCTGGTTGCGGGTCTGCAAACCCCAGAGCCTACCCATCGAGCCCCTGCGAGGCTCGGCTATGCTGCTCAAGCGACTGTGGCGCAACCTGTTCAAAGAGGCCGTGGCATTTTCCGCCCAAGAGCCCTGCATGATCTGCGTGGGAAAACCTTCCGAGCTGGCCTTGCAACTGCTGGCGCTGATCCCGCAAAGCCCTGCCGTCTACGATGCGATGGACGATTTCCCGGCCTTTTATCAGGGCCTGTCACGCGGTTCCATGGAACGTCGCCAGGCGCAGCTCATTCGCCGGGTGGGCACCGTCCTGGCGTCCTCCAGCCCGCTTCGCGACAAACTCATGGGCATGACCGACCAGGTTGAACTGGCCCTCAATGCCTGTGACATGCAGGAACTGGCGCCCGTCCAGAGCCTGGACCTCGGTGCCAAACAACAGGTGCTGGGTTATGTCGGCACGCTGGGTCGTTGGTTCGACTGGGACCTGGTCATAGCACTGGCAAAGGCCAACCCCGGAAACCGGATCCAGCTGATCGGCCCCGTCTTCACAGCCGCGCCGTGCGTATTGCCTGCCAACATCGAGTTGCTCCCCGAGTGCTCCCACGCCAGTGCAATCGCGGCCATGGCAAGGTTTTCGGTGGGTTTGATCCCGTTCAAGCTCAATCGCCTGACCGCATCGGTGGACCCGATCAAATACTACGAATACCGTGCCCTCGGCCTGCCCGTCATCTCCACCCGCTTCGGTGAAATGGCCCTGCGCAGCCAGGAACCGGGCGTCTGGATCGTGGATGAAGACAGCGATTTGCGTAAAACCGCCGTCGAAGCACTCGCCAGCCCAAGCGACCGCTCGACGGTTCATCAATTTCGTCAGGCGCACCTCTGGGCTCAGCGTTTTTCTGCGATCAATCTCAAAAACCGCCAATAACGGCCGATACCCAGGATAAGACCCCGCCACTGGGGCGCAGGACAGAACGGTAGGTCAGTCATGACAGAGATTTATTTGCTGATAGCGCACGGCACGGACCAGGGCGAAGCTTACGTGCTGGGCTGGTTCGACGACCGGAGCAAAGCCCGGGAAGTGGCCGAGCAGAAAGAATGGGAAGCGTACCGCGCCAGCCTGAAGGAGAAACACCCATGGTCCAGCCACAAGCCGCTGGCACCGGACCAGACGGACTACCGCCGCTACTGGATCAAGACCATTTCCAAATTCGAACATGTGCCAGTGCCAAGGTCCTTTGCGGTCCATTGATCATCACGCATGAATATTCGACGAAACGAGCGCTATCGGTGGCGGTCTAGACGATTAAGCCCATCCGATGAGAGCGTTCTTATGTTGAAATTCCTTGGCGGTACCGTAGGTATCATTTTCCTGATTGGCCTGATCGTAGTGATTGCGCTGTTCAAGTTCATTTTTTGAGCGTGGCGGCGGGGATCTTTGACTTGGTGTTCCACCTACCTGGAGAGCAGATCGCAATAAATGACAATCACAGGGACGGATAAGGCTGACTGGGAACCGCTGAACCTTGAATGGCATCAAGGCTTCGCATTCTTGGACGGTGTGCTGCTGGGCGATGGGCAAGTGCCTGATGTGTACATCATGCTCAACCCTCAAGGCACACGACCCAGCGAGTTGGCACAATGTGCCAGCGCTGGGCACTATCCGCCCTCGCCCTTGCTGGCCGGTCAGCCGGTTTGGCGGCATCGACGCAACCCGTGGGTGTTGCGTGAAGCCCTGCGTGATTACTACCTGCTTCCGGCCTACCGGGAGCGCCACGGCTACCAGGCGCTGCAGCCCCTGCCGTTTCGGTTCGACAAAGGCCTGGAAAGCCTCGGTCACCAGTACTGGCGTGACGCAACTGGCGCCTATTGGTTCGGCGAGTACGCGATCACCCAAATCCACGAAGCGCGACCCGACAGGCTGGCCCTGTTGGCCTCGTCCCCGGCCTCGGTGACTTCAGCGTCCGCGCTGTTCTGCGACGGTGTGCATCTCTTTTTGCAGGGGCACATTATCGCCAGCGCCACGGCGCAGGTGCGGTATTGCAACCACCCGTCCTATCGAGTGATCGACGATCACGTCTATAGGGGCTTCCAGCCCCTGCACCAGAAGGACGGCACGCCACTGCCGGTCGCCAACCCGGACGACTTCCAGATGCTCGCCCAACGCTGGGGCACCGATGGGCAGTCGATCATCGTGCAAGCGCAGCAAGGCTCGAGCATTGCCTATGAATACTTCTACCGCATCGACAATGCCGACCTGGCGACCTTCACCGTGCTTAACGAACGCTACGCCAAGGACAAGCAACGCGCCTATTACCTGACCGGAAAAACCATTCGCTACGTGGGCGACTTCCACCTGCTCCAGTGCTGGCAGCCAGCGTTCGATGAAGGCGGCCGCGTGGTCAGCGCCATCGAATACGAGGATGAGTATTTTGCCGTGGACGACCAGTACATCTACGCCGCCGGGACCCGCCTGCGCGATGCCCATGGCCCGAGTTTTCGTCACTTGGGGTTCGATTACTACCGGGATCACCTACACGTCTACCAAGGCCGGAAACGCCTCGATGTCGACGTGGAGAGCTTCGTCGTGTCCCAGCCCTGTCGTAGTGACCAGGATTACTCACCCGTGCTGGCAGGTGACAAGCACGGCCCGCTGGGCTCTGGCGGCATCATCGATGCGGCCATGCAAGCGGCGTGGGCGCCTTACTTCGAAGCCCATCCGCAGTTGGAGGGTTATTGGTGGCACCGCTTGCAGGCACCACCTGAAGCCGCGCAAACATACACGGAAACGCTGCCGTTACAGGCCATCGGTCTCGGTTTTGAGCTGGGCGACCAGGTGTATTTCCATGGACGCGTGATCAACGGGCTGGACGCTGCGAGTTTCAAATTGCTGGACACGCATCTGTGCGGTGATGCCAACGGTTTGTATCTGATCCCATTCCATAACGCCGACACGGAAGTACCCGAACGTTTTTCCCCGGAATCGGCGGAACATTTTCGCTCACTGGGCTCACCCTACCTGACTGACGGCAAGACGGTGTTCTGCCACCGGATTTTTTACCATCCCCCGGAGCCGATTCGTAGGGCCCAAGCGGCTACGTTCGAATCCTGCGGCCATGGCTGGGCCAAGGATCAGGACACGGTGTATTACTACGGTGAGGCGAAAAAAAAGCTACCTCCCTCGGATACCCGCATGCTCGGCACCTATGCTGTCAGCCCTACGCTGATCCTCTCGGAAGGCAAGCCGCTGGACGTGGCGTTCGTTCCTGATGAAGTGCGCGTGCCCCACCCCGACTTCCTGCAACTGGGCACGCGCAAGTTGTTCTGTCATCGACGCCCGCTGAGCGCCAAGCGGATCGACCTGGCCACCCTCGAGTTCCTGAATAACCGCTACGCCCGTGACCAACATCGCCTCTATCACTACGACGGTTATGCAACCCTGACCGAAGTCGACGAAGCACAGTATCGGGAATCCCTCGGCCAGCCAGCGGCAAGCGTTTAGAACTGCGTCACAACCGTAACGCCTGCAGTGTCAAACCGGTCCATGTTCATGAGCGCATCAATCGATTGCTCAAGGCTGATGGTCTTACCCACCAGTTTTTCAGGCGCCAGCTTGCCGGACGTGATCATCTCCATCATCGCGCCGTAACGGTGAGCCTGCATGCCATGGCTGCCGCAAATCTCCAGCTCGTAGGCAATGACCTTACTCATTGGGATCGAGGGCGTGCTGTGGTCCGCCAGCATCAAACCGACCTGGACATGCCTTCCACGCCGTCTCAGATTATTGATGGAGTTGAAGCAGGTCGTAGGATGGCCCAGGGCATCCAGCGAAACGTGAGCGCCGCCCTTCGTAATCTCGAGTACCGCCTCGGTGACATCCGCCACCCGGCTTGCGTTGATTGTCGCGACGGCACCGAGCGACTGGGCAAGCTTGAGCTTATCGTCGCAGATGTCGATGGCGATGACGTTCGCTCCGATAGCGTGGGCGATCATCACGGCGGACAGCCCCACGCCACCACAGCCATGAACCGCCACCCACTGGCCCGCCGTGACCTTGCCTTGATCGACAACCGCACGGAACGAAGTGACGAACCGACAACCAAGGCTCGCCGCCGTGGCGAAGTCCATGTTTTCCGGCAACGCAACCAGGTTCAAATCCGCCTTGTGAATCCCCACATACTCGGCGAAAGAGCCCCAATGGGTGAAACCCGGCTGAAACTGGCTGTGGCACACCTGCTGGTTGCCGCTATTGCATTCCGGACACGCGCCGCAGCCGCCGACAAAAGGCACGGTGATACGATCGCCCACCTTCCATCGGGTGACATCCCGCCCCACCTCCGCCACGACTCCCGCCAATTCGTGACCGGGTACATGGGGGAGTTGAATGTCAGGGTCATGACCTTTCCAGCCATGCCAGTCGCTTCGGCATACGCCCGTACCCAGGACTTGAACAACCACACCGTGGCGCTCGGGGGTCGGGTCTTCGACTGTCATCAAACGTGGGGGTTGGGAAAAGGCTTCGTAAACTACGGCTTTCATGAGAATCCCTCTACTTTAGAAAAGCGCTCTGTCTGAATCCTGGCTCGCGGACCGACCTTGCCGCGAACCAACGCCAACAGTAACCACAAATCCCCCGACACGTAAGAATCCCTGTCACTTATAGGTTACAGCTGTACTGATATTCGAAGGGGAAGAATACGGTATCGACCACCAGTGAGAACGGTGCGTCGATAAGCAAGAAAGGGATCAGCTTTCCTTTGGACGTGCCCACCAGCCACCAGTCAAAACGCAGGCCAATATAGGGGCACCGATGCTTGTCGTAATCCATCCGCATCGCGGTGGCCATGCAGCCGCCTAAGCTGGCGACCAGAATCAGCAGAATCACTTTCCGTAGCACGTAATGTCCTTATTACTTCTTTGCGAAGAGCTGCATAGACGCTTTCGCTAAAAGCGAGTCACCCCTTCCAAGTCACCAACGTAGCCACCCCCAGCCTAGTTGGTGCGCTTACGCTCCATGCCGGGCGCGCAAAACGTGGACTTGAAGAAGATGCGCAATGTATAAGTCGTTTTTTTACAACCACGGAAGGGATCAACAAACGATGCACAAACAACTTTTAATGGCTGCAATGTCACTGACTTTTTACTGTACCTCTGCAGCAGCCCACTCCTATTCGGACCTCAACACCCCCGACAAATCGGGTTTCATGTGGGGGCAGGTCTATCAGCATACAAAAGCAGCGTGCGGCACCTTGCCCGAAGATCTCGAAGACGACTACGCGAAAGCAATCCGACTCCTTTCGCAGGCCAGTCCTGAGTTTGGCCCAACCTATCAAGATGGCCTGAAACCCAGCGCAAAGAAGGATCCTTTGAGGTCAGTCGAGGAACTGGAGGATTTATGCGTAAAAGGTCAGGTAGGCCTTAGAACCCAGGTGAAGCTCGCACGATACTGGTTTTCTGCAAAATGGTAGGCAGGCGGGCAGACCGTCGGCGTTGATTCAGAGCGCGGCACATGGGGCAACTGAATATCAGGATCATGACCTTTCCAGCCATGCCAGTTGCTTCGGCATACGCCCGTGCCAAGGACCTGAACAACCACGCCAGCTCTGCCATTCCCATCCAGACTCGCTCTGCCGTCGCGGCATCGCCTGCAACAGTGATAGAGAGTGCTGAGGCCCTCCCGGCTCGACCATCGGCAACTGTCAGCCTGGGCAACCCCGTGGCCGATGTCGAATCACAGACCTATTCCCGACTCGGGCAACTGCCCGGCCGCCAAAAGTTTGCACCGGCTGAATCCTCGACTGCTGAACTCGGCAACGGGACACTGAATGCTGGTCAGGATCGCCGGTAAGCGGGGTATCACGGCGGACCTCAATTCGGTGTCGTCTCCTACGACAATGGAACAACCCTGAGCCTGTTTGATTCGACCGTCGCAACCATCTGCATTGCCTGCGGATAAGCCAGCAAACACTCAGCGATGGCAGGCTCCAGCTCAACCCGCACTCGCCTTGTCAGGGCCCTAGCACCGAAGCGTGGGTCATGCTTTTGGCACAGCCAGTCGCTTGCCGCAGCGTCCAGGACCAGCGTACGGCGATGCTGACCGAGACGTTGGTTGAGTTTGTTCAGTTCGATCTGCAACAACGCTTCCAGCCATTGGGTTTCGATGCGTTGGAAAACCAGGATGCGATCAATACGATTTAGAAACTCCGGTTCGAACCACGCGTGCAACGCCAGCTCCAACATAGCCTGCTCACCTTGTGGGGCGATACCGAGCCAGCGCCGCCAACCGCGTGAAAAACGTTCCCTGTAGGTGGTCGCTTGCCGGGCTCCAATGTTGCTGGTCATGAAGATCAGGCTATTGCGAAAATCCAGTGTTCGGCTACCGCCCGCCAAGGTCAGTTGGCCGTTCTCAAGAATGCCCAGCAAACTGCGCACCACTTCCTTGCTGGCTTTTTCCAGCTCATCGAACAGCACGATGCCTGGGCGACTGTAGGTGCCTTGAATCAATTCGCTATTGAACAGACTGACGCCCTCTTTACTCCCCACATAACCAGGTGGCGCTCCGGTGAGCGCCGCCGAGTAATGCTCCTGGGCCAAGGTGTGCATGTCGATGCGACAAAAAGCATCGGCGCGACCGTGTATGGCCAGTGCCAGCAGACGTACTATTTCGGTCTTGCCGACACCGGTCGGCCCCATGAACAGGTTCACCGTCAACGGTCTCTCACGTTCACCAATATCGACCTTAACCACGTTTAGCAACGCCTCGACCGCGCTCATGGCGTGTTCTTGGCCGACAATTCGACTGCGCAACAACGCCATGACTTGGGCGGGATCGAAGGCGAAGCGTGAGGTCAACAACTCTGCTGCCGGTGATGCGCTGGTCAGGCTAAGCTGGGGGTGGTTTGGGTCGATGCGATCATTCACCAAAGGCATGGTTTAGCCTGCGTGTTTTTCTTTACCGTCGTGGGGAAGCTCTCCCACCGGGCAATGAGCCACGCCGACGGTGCTACGGGTCAGTTTTTCGACGTTTTCCCGGGCTTTCTGCGCATCCAGTACCCAGGTGCGGTAAAAGTCGAACGGGCAGTCAGCCACTCCCTTGTCGCCGTCCCCGGAGTGATAGACCCCGGTGTAACCGCGATGCAGCAGCTTGAACAAATGATTCTGTGATTGGTCGTTCGCTCGCGCATCGCGGATTTGCGAAACGGATAATTGTGCGTACTGAATACCCATTTCCTCTTCACCGCATTCGCCCAGGGTGCGACCGTCGAAGCCAATAATCGCCGAGTGACCAAAGTAGGAATAAACCCCATCGAAGCCGGCCGCATTGGCCACTGCCACATAGCAATTATTGGCCCAGGCCATGCTTTTGGACATCATCACCTGCTGCTCTTTGGCCGGGTACATATAGCCCTGGCAACGGACGATCAACTCCGCCCCTTTCATTGCACAGTCGCGCCAGATCTCCGGGTAGTTGCCGTCATCACAAATGATCAAGCTGATTTGCAGGCCCTTGGGACCCTCGCAGACATAGGTCCGATCACCCGGATACCAACCTTCTATGGGGCACCAGGGAATGCACTTGCGGTACTTCTGGACGATTTCGCCCTGGTTATTGATCAACACCAACGTGTTGTACGGGGCTTTGTGGGGATGTTCCTCATGCCGCTCACCGGTCAGTGAAAACACCCCCCACGTGTCAGCCGCACGGCACGCGGCGGAAAAGATCGCAGTTTCTTCGCCTGGAATACTGGCGGCAGTCGCCATCATCTCATCGTGGTCGTACATGATGCCCATGGTGCTGTATTCAGGAAACACCACCAGGTCCATGCCGGGGAGACCGCTTTTCATCCCCGTGATGATGTCGGCAATCTTGCGGGCGTTTTCAATGACCTCGGCTTTTGTATGCAGCCGCGGCATTTTGTAATTGACGACAGCGACACCCACGGTATCCGGGCAGCTGGAAATATCACCATGACGCATGAGATTTACCTCTGTTAATGACTGATCATCCAAGGTCTGGAGCCGGTTTTACGCTTGAGCCCCTGTGGATTTTCTTTGGTCGGGGCCAGCGGTTTGCTCGGTGCGCAACAACTGCACCCACTGGGATGACGACGGTTCTGCTGGTACTCGCCAAGCGTCTGCGGCGCGTGGGCACTTCGCTCGTTGGTCGCCATGGCCTGGCGTTGACTGCTCGACAACGTCGTCAGTGCCGGCGCAGACAACAGCAACCGCCCTCCCGGGCCCGCGCAAGACGGGCACTGGCACGACTCGTGCCGTTGGGCCATGGGCCGCAACATTGTGAAAGAACCACAGGTTTGACATTCGTACTCATAGGTCGGCATGGCGCTCTCCAGATATTGATCGAGCTCGGGCGTGTCTCACAGGTCCGGGGCAATCGGCAGATCGATACTGCCGTCGAGGTGTTTGATGGGACCGTTGGCGTTGGGGTTGATGTCGAACTCGAAGATTTCGGTGGGTAACCAGAGGGTCGCGCAGGCGTTGGGGATATCGACCACGCCGCTGATATGCCCTTGCACCGGCGCAGAACCCAACAGGGCATAGCCTTGGGCGGGGGAATAACCAAACTTGGTCAAGTAGTTGATCGCATTCAGGCAGGCCTGGCGATAGGCGATATTCACGTCCAGGTAGTGCTGTTTGCCGGCTTCATCCACCGAGATACCTTCGAAGATCAGGTAGTTCTGGTAGGTCGGGATGATCGGGCTGGGTTTGAACACCGGGTTCTTGATCCCGTACTTGGCCATGCCGCCCTTGATCAGCTCGACTTTCATATGAACCCAGCCGGCCATCTCGATAGCGCCGCAAAAGGTGATCTCGCCGTCCCCCTGACTGAAGTGCAGATCCCCCACCGACAACCCGGCGCCTTTGACGTAGACCGGGAAGAAAATCTTCGAGCCCCGGGACAAGTCCTTGATATCGCAGTTACCACCATGTTCACGCGGTGGCACGGTGCGCGCGCCCGTTGCCGCGGCATCATCCCGGGCCTGGCCCTTGAGCTTGCCCATGTGTGCGGTGGCAGCCAGCGGCGCGTTG
>NZ_JACNDD010000008.1:0-90072 GCF_017351395.1 Pseudomonas sp. FW305-28 | reverse complement strand
CATGGCCGAAGGTTCGGAGAAGGTCACCATCAACGGCCAGCCCGCCGTGCGCAGCGGCGACCGCAGCACCTGCGATGCGACGGTGGTGTCGGCCGGGCTGATTTCCCCTGACGTGACCATTGGCGGCGGCTCGGTGGTGGTGCGCGAGATTCGCAGCGGCAAGACCCCGGGCGTGGGCCTGGCGGTCACCGCGCTGCTGATGCTCAAGGGCGGCAAGGGCAAGTTCTTCAGCAAACTGCCGTGCATGCTGGTGGGCGGCGCGGTGTCCATGGCCGCCAGCAGCGCAGCGAACGCGGCCGCCAATGCGGCCATGGGTTCGTCGAACCCGGTGCATGCCGCCACCGGGGCCAAAGTGCTGGGCGCTGACGAGGACCTGGATTTCGTCTTGCCCGGCATCCTGCCGATTGACTGGCAGCGCGTCTACAACAGCCGCGACGAACGCCGCGACAGTTTGTTCGGCGCCGGCTGGAGCGTCGCCTACGAAGTGCAGGTGGAAATCCAGCCCCACCCCGAGGGCGGCGAAACCCTGGTCTACACCGACGAACAGGGCCGGCCCATCGACATGGGCTCCATCCCGTTGGGCGGCGCGGTGTTCAGCGCCGGCGAAGGCCTGGCCGTGCGCCGCCACGTGAACGGGCAATTGCTGATCGAAAGCGAAGACGGCCTGTACCGTTTGTTCGAACCCTCGCCAGCCAACCCATCACACCTGCGCCTGAACCAACTGGGCGACCGCAACGACAACCGCATCCACCTCGACTACGACGACGCCGGACGCCTGGTACGGCTGCGCGACACCTTCGACTTGATGCACGTCGAGCTGATCCGCGCAGGCGAACGCATCACCCACATCGAGCGCCTCTACCCCGACCAAACGCGGGAGGTGCTGGTCAGCTACGCCTACGACGCGGCCAACACCCTCGCCGAAGTGCGCGACGCCAGCGGCCAGGTACAACGGCGCTTCCGCTACGACGCCGGGCAACGGATGGTCGAGCACCAGTTGCCCACCGGCCTGCACTGCTTCTACGAATGGGCCCTGATCGACGACCAGGAATGGCGCGTGGTCCGGCACTGGACCGACGAAGGCGACGCCTACCAGTTCGACTATGACCTTGAGGCCGGCACCACCCGCATCAGCGACAGCCTGCAACGCGTCAGCACCCGGCAGTGGAACAGCCAGCACCAGATCACCCACTACACCGACAACCTCGGCCAGACCTGGCTGTTCGAATGGAACGACGAACGCCAGTTGCTCAGCGCCACCGATCCACAAGGCGGCCAGTACTCATTCAGCTACGACGAAGCCGGCAACCTGCTCAGCGAAACCGACCCGTTGGGCCGCAGCGAATCCACCCTCTGGCTCGAACACTGGGCCTTGCCACTGGTGGACACCAACCCCGCCGGCCACAGCTGGAAATACCGCTACGATCAACGCGGCAACTGCACAGCGCAAACCGACCCGCTGGGCCACGTCACCCGCTACCGCCACGACGCCCACGGCCAGGTCGTGGAAATCATCGACGCCACCGGCAAAAGCAAAAAACTGCGCTGGAACCCGTTCGGCCAATTGGTGGAACACGTCGATTGTTCGGGTTACCCGACACGCTTCAGCTACGACGCCCGCGGTTATTTACAGACCATCACCGACGCCCTCGGCGAGCGCACCCAATTCAGCTACGACGCCCAGGGGCGTTTGCTCGGCAGCCAGTTGCCGGACGGCCGCACCGAACGTTACCAACGCGACACCGCCGGCCAGCTCACCGGCTACACCGACCCGGCCGGGCACACCACGCTCTACCAACACAACCGCCGCGGCCAGGTCCACCAACGCACCGACGCCCAGGGCCGGCAGGTGCAGTTTGTCTACGACAGCTTCGGCCGGCTGCAAGCGCTGACCAACGAGAATGGTGAGAGCTACCGGTTTGCCTGGGATGCAGGGGATCGGTTGGCCGAACAACAGGACCTGGACGGCAGCGCCAAACGCTACGACTACGACCGCCTCGACAACGTCGCGGCGGTGACGGCGATTCCCGCGCCTTACGGCACGGGCCTGGCGATTATTCCCGAAACACCGCCGGCGACCATCGTCCATCGCCTGGAACGCGACGCCGCGGGCCGACTGATCGCCAAAGTCACCGACGATGGCCGCACTGAATACAGTTACGACCCGCTGGACCAACTCACCGCCGTCACCTTCACCGACCTGCAGGGCAACGCCCAGACCCTGAGCTTCGCCTACGACGCCCTCGGCCAGTTGCTCGCCGAAAACAGCGCCGCCGGCAGCCTGCAACACCGCTATGACGAACTCGGCAACCGGATCCAGAGTCAACTGCCCGACGGCCGTTGGGTCAACCGCCTGTACTACGGCAGCGGCCACCTGCACCAGATCAACCTCGACGGCCAGGTCATCAGCGACTTCGAACGCGACCGCCTGCACCGCGAAGTGCTGCGCACCCAAGGCCAGATCAGCACCCGCAGCGAATACGACCGCAGCGGCCGCCTGCGCACGCGTCAACGCCGCCACAGCAGCCAACCCTCGCTGCTGCCGGCGGCGGTGCAACAACACTTCGAGTACGACCCCGCCAACAACCTGATCGGCAAACTCGACCAGCAACCCACCACGCAACAGCGCCAGCTACTGCACTACGACGCCACAGGCCGCATCATCGCCAGTCAGGACAGCCTGCACGGCCAACGCGAGACCTTCACCTACGACGCCGCCGCCAACCTGCTGGACGGCCCGGCCCCCGGCGCCGGGCTGGTGGTGCACAACAAACTGCTGACCTACCAGGACAAGCGCTACCGCTACGACGCCTTCGGCCGGATGATCGAAAAACGCAGCGCCAAACTCGGCGTGCAACACTTCACCTATGACGCCGAAAGCCGCTTGATCGAGGTGCGCAACGACGACGGCAGCGTGGTCAACATGGCCTACGACCCGCTGGGCCGGCGCATCGAAAAAACCGAACACGACAACCACGGTTACCCGCTGGGCGAAACCCGTTTCACCTGGGACGGCCTGCGCCTGTTGCAGGAACACCGCCACCAGCAAACCAGCCTCTACCTCTACGAAGACGACGGCTACGAACCCCTGGCCCGCGTCGATGGAAGCGGCCCGCTGCAAAAGATCCGCTACTACCACAACGACCTCAACGGCCTGCCGGAACAACTCACCGAAGCCGACGGGCACAACGTTTGGCAGGCCACGTATCGGGTTTGGGGCAACACGCTGGAAGAGGTGCGCGAGCCGTATTACATCGAAGAGCAGAATTTGCGGTTCCAGGGGCAGTACCTGGACCGGGAAACCGGGCTGCATTTCAATACGTTCAGGTTTTATGATCCGGATGTCGGGCGGTTTACTACGCCGGATCCGATTGGGTTGGCGGGGGGAATTAATTTCTATGCTTATGCGCCGAATCCCGCAGGGTATGCCGACCCACTAGGACTGAGCTGTACCTCGGCCAAAGGCTTTGCCAGAAAAAATACGATAACCCAGCGATGGACTGGAAAACTAACCGGGAAAAAACCTGCTGACGTCGACGGCTACCTGACATCGCGAGGATGGACCAAAACCTATCCACAAGCCGGCAGACCGGATGCGATTCAGCACGTCCAGTATGTGCGCAGTACAAAATCCGGGGCCACCTACAAGCTTGACTACCATCCAGGCGGCAGCCCTACCCAACCCAACATTCATGGCAATGATTACTGGAAGGTCTATAAAGTCAATAAATCCGGTGAAGATGTTGTATTCGGTAGGATTGGACATGGTGACTTTAAAAATTATGACCTTATAAAAGACTCACCCGTCTACGTAAACGGCACGCTAATGAACGGTGGAATTTAAATGATTGATTTTGCAGCCGACATAAAATCCAAGCATTCAATTGCGAACATCTTATTGCAAGACAATATCTCGACCTACATGAATGAGCTCTATGAGCATCATAAAGTCGAGATAAAGAGCTACACGCTACCTGACGGCGAAACAAGAACAGCGTACGTAATCGATAGTACGCTCACTCTCTCGACCCTTCCTGACGGAACAATTTTTTCAATCGGCTGCAACGCGCGATACACAGGGCTTTATCAAAACACACTTTCTACAGGGATGCGTTTTGACCAAATAAAAAAGCTGACTGAACGCCAGCGTATATTTAATGGTGTCATAATCCTCAACGAGGATTTCGGCTTCTGCTACGTCTTGCCAACACCTTATGACGAGATAGCGGACAGCATCGAAAACATACCGTCGACGCTAACGCTGGATGAAATTTACATATCCGATTTTTCTTCTTGGCTTCATAAACCGCAATAACATAAACCATCAAACTATCCCTCTGACATACACCTGGAAAGAAGCACAACCTACATACCGCAACAAGCACAAGGCCAAATACAGCAACGAATATCTACCTCGCAATACGAGACGGCAGGCTTAAAGCAATGGATGTACTCGATCTGCTCTCATACAAGCTTGAAAACTTCCTGAACGTCCGGCCGTATCCGAAGGCGTTGGGTGCTGTTTTTTACGAAGAAGACGAGCCTGCGCTGCTGACCGCTGTCGCCAGAAAACGCAATGGCGCGCCCTTCAGCGTTAGCCGCTGGCATGATTTGTTTTCCGTCAGCGCTTTCGAAAAAGCCATGTTGAAGAACGGCTTCACAGAACCCGACTGCTACGCCCTGCTGCTGGTCCTGTCGCGTTTTGGCTACCTGCTTGAAATCGACAACCGTCAACGAACCAACAAGCAGTACTTTATTTTCTTCTACCTGATCCAGCTGATCAGCTTGAAGAACAGCGCCCTGGATGCGGACGCGCACCTGAGGAACTACATGCTCAGGTTCCTGCTTTTCGAATTGAGCATTGATGACGAGGCTTATCGCCGGTTCAGCATCGAAGGCGATCAACTGATGATGGCGACCGACGGGCTGGGGTCCGTGGCTTTTCTGGATGTGATTGATCGGGTCTACAAAACGATCAAGGCCGACAGCAGGAAAGAGCATGAACTGCTCAGGACGCTGAAAACCTTTCAAACAAGCACCGTCAGATTACTCACCGAGCCCGACGAGACTCATTACCGCTTCGTGATCAATGATCGCCACAGCGAGCTTATGTACCCCGATGTATTCCTGCTCACGTACGCTCAGGACCCGAAAAAAATATTTGATGCGTTGATCGATGCGGTCAATCCGCTTCAGTCAACGGCAAACCTGTTCGTCTCCAATATGGTTGTGATGAATTACGCCTTCCACATCCTGAAAGACAAACCTCGCGACGTTCTAAAACTGAAGAAACACGTCCGCGATGAAGCGTTGTTCGGCCAATTGCTGGAGGTGATCATCCGGCGTCGGATGGGGGTCGACAAAGCGCTGTTCGAAAAAATTCCCACAGGGCAGGATCTTGCCTTGATCAACGATGAACAAACCTCGTTCTACAACATCTTGTACAGCCACGCAGGTTAAGCACAAATCCCCGTGGCGAGGGAGCTTGCTCCCGCTGGGCGGCGAAGCCGCCCCCGCTTGCCGAAAAAAATGCGCTTTGGCTTGGCCTCCCAACATTCTTTTGCTCGGCTCAGTCGCGGACATCGACTCCATGAGCTATACCAGAGTGCCATCATCGCCAAGCAAAGGGAGCCATGCGCCATGAAGGGGACCTTATTAGCTTTCATCATTATGTCTATCGCCGGCTGCGCCAACCTGAACAGCATCTACCGAACTTTTGATGTTTCTCGTGGGGAAAGCTCCCTGAGCGATATTCGACAGAGAGCCATACTGGTAGCCCCCAATGAGAACGTAACCAGAAAATACGACACCACCGGAAAGCTCGTTTCGGAGGAGCACAAAAAGAACGGGGTGTTTGTCTGTGCAGAACCCAGCCCCGATGCAATGGCCTCCCTTGCTTATGAATTGGCGGCAAAAGGGGGGTATCCAGGTAAGGCAAGCGGTGAATTGGCTTTCGCCATGCAGGATGGGGCCGCATTCACAGGCATACGCACACAAAGCATCCAGTTGCTCCGTGATTTCGGCTATCGCTTGTGTGAGAGCTACATGTCTGGCGCGATAAGCGCCGCTCAATATGACCTTCTCATGAGGCGCTTCCAAAAAAATACAGTGGCCCTTTTGGCGATCGAGCAACTGACAGGAACGGTGAAGGCCCCTCCAATAGCCCTCACCACAAGTGGGCGGGCCGAAGCGACAAAATCACTTTCCGAACAAAGAGCCGAAAGAGAAAAGGTCAGCGATAGAATTTCTGCCCTGGAAACAGAGAAGACGGCCGTAGACAAAAAAATCAGTGACGCAAAAAAAGCGGACGCCAAGGCTGATACGTCGGAAATGGATCAAACCGCATCGGACCTGGCGGAAAAAATCAAAAACCTGAAAGACGATAGAACCGTTATCGACAGCGCAATAGCCGATACAAAAGGCGTCATTGCAGACGGGGAAATAAAGGTAAAAATAGAAACCACTGGCATGGGTAGCCAACGATCAGACGCCCACATACAACAAATAGCAAAAACAGTCGAAGGGATTGTGAATAACGTTGTGCTTGCCGATGATGAACAGCAATTGTGCATGTCGGCTCTTTTATTGCCAGACCCGAATGAGGGCCAGAAAAAATTCTCGGATTGGTGCATCAAAATATTGGAAACCCAGGCTGAAGCCCGGGATGCCTCGCTGAAAAACGCAAAACTCCAGATGGAACAAGAACAAGCAATTTTGCGAAGCGGAGCCAGTCCAAAAGAAAAAGAAAAGGCAAGTAATAAACTTGCCGATCTCCAAGATACATTTGATGGTGCTGGGAAGGGCATAAGGCAATACAACGTAACCAGACCTTCCGTTGATAAATAATGCAATTAAAGAACGCCGCGTATCCATCGTTATTTACCGGCGTAGACGAAGAAACTATGAAGCGTCGGGACAGCACTGTCTCGACGCTTCTTTATTGATCGCGCTTAGCTGTTCCAGAAAAGTTAATTCATTGCTGGCAAACTGAGTACTGGATAACGCCGACCCACGATAGCCGCAACACCACCAACCCTGTGGCGAGGGAGCTTGCTCCCGCTGGGCGGCGAAGCCGCCCCAAAACAGGCTGACGCATTTCTCCGGAAAAACCGCATCAGCCGGTTTACGTCGGCTGCGCCACCCAGCGGGAGCGATCTCTGGCCACGGATCGCGTACACCCTCAGATCGAGAAGGGCCGGACTTAGGTGTGTAATGTACTGCCGTCATCGCGAGCAAGCTCGCTCCCACAGGGGATTTGCGTGAACGCAATGCCTATGAACAACTGGGAAAAAACTGTGGGAGCGAGCTTGCTCGCGATGACGACGGCACCTTCAACATCACCGGGTCAGACAAGCTCACTCCCACAGGGGAATGTCACCACCAAGACGAAACATCACTCAAGGCATCACACAACTGAGCCGCACCAATACGCCGCTGCCCCGGATCAAGCGCCAACGCCATTCGCAGCGCCGGCCAGCAACGCCTGGGCAGGTGGCGCGGTGCCTTGAGCCCGCGCTCCAACCGGGCATCGCGGGCCTCGGTGGCGGGTAACCGTCGGAACGGGTGTTGGCCGCTCGCCAGCTCATACAACACGCAAGCCACACCATAGACATCGGCACCCGCTGACAGGCGTGCACCTTCAAGCAGTTCAGGTGCCGCGTAACCTGGCGTCCAGGCGTTGAGGCGCTCACGGTTCAGGTTCGGCAGGTGCTGCGAGGGGCCTCCCTCGGCCAGGCCCAAGCCAAAATCGAACAGACGCAGGCCTTCCTCGCTCAACATGACGTTGCTCGGCTTCATGTCGCCATGCAGCACGCCACGGCTGTGGGCGTACGCCAAAGCATCGAGCAGCGGCACGGCGATCGCCTTCAGTTCAGGCCAAGGCAGCCCCAGGGGCCGTTCGCAAAGCAGTTGGTCCAGGGTCAAGCCGCGCATCAGCTCCATGGTGATGAACGCTCGCCGTTGGCCGGCATCCACCTCGAAGGTGTACGGACGCAAAATATTCGGGTGGTGCAATCGCCGCGTCAGGGCGAACTCGCTGTAGAGCAGCGCACTCCCATCGGCTGACTCATCGAATGCCTCACTGAGCATCTTCAGCGCAAGGTACGGATCGGGATCGGCGTATTGTTCGTGCAACAGGTCCCGCGCACGGTAAACCACGCCCATGCCGCCGGCCCCAAGCAAGCGTTCGAGGCGATAGCGCCCTGCGAGTATGTCCGGTACTTCGCTGGCGCTACGCGGGTTGGATTTCACAACGGGTGCCGCGTTGGCGAAGGCGAAATACGTGGGATGACCAGCCTCTTCATTCACGGTCGGATCACTACGGCCGTCAGGTTATCCCGCGCCGGGCCACGCAAGACGTCATCGAACAGCTGCTCCAACACCCTAGGTGGCGATGCCAGGGCCAAGGCATTGCCAAGGGCTTGCGCACCAAGGCCTTGGTACAGACCGTCACTGCACAGCAAAAATGTGTCGCCCGGGTGAACATCCAGCTCCAGCACCTCCAACGTCAGTTCTGCTGCGGCGCCCACCGCGCGCGTCAATGCCTTGGCCGCAGGATGGGCACCGGCTTCATCGCGGCTGATGTGTTGCGTGTCGATCAGTTGCTGTTGCAGTGAGTGATCCTTGGTCAATTGGTACAACCGACGACCGCGCCACAGGTAACAACGGCTGTCGCCCGCCCAGATGCAGACCCCACGGTTCCCTTCCAGCAACAGCGCCACCACCGTGCTGCCGGTAATGCCGGGATGATCTTCGGTGACGGTAAGCTCCTGGCTCAACCGGCGGTTGGTCCAGCGCAGGCATTGGCGCACCGCTTTCGAACGTTCATCCAAGTCCTGGTACAAGGGCAGTGCCGTCAGGTTGGCAACGATCAACTGGCTGGCGATGTCGCCGCCCGAATGGCCGCCCATGCCATCGGCGACCGCCCACACTCCCTGTCGCGGGCAGTCGAGAAAAGCGTCCTCGTTACGTGCCCGGGTCTTGCCAGGGTCCGTGCGCGCGGCGCTGCGCCAGAGGCCGGGCTCCTGTTTCAAAGCTGCACCGGCAGGCGAAATGTGCGCAGCACGCTCATGTCGAAAGGGTTCGGCGTGCGCTGGCTCGTCAGTAAGTAATTGGCGCGCAGGCCACCCAGGTCCGCCTTCAATACACGGACATCGCGCCCGGTCAGGTATTCGCTCTGCATCAGGTCGAACAAACGAAACAGCGACCACGGCCCGGTATTCTTCTCAATGCCGACGCCACGACCGATCATTTTATCCAGCACCAGGGCGGTCCGACCGTTCTGCGCGTCGGTTGGCCAGGTAAATGCCACCGGCAGGATCGGACCGTGGCGGTACTCAAGCGTCTGGTCGCCAAAGCGGAATTCAGCACGGCTCACCGCCGGATCCAGGGTGTACGGTTCAAGCTTGAACTGCACTTGCGGCTCGGTCGGGTTTTCGGCGAAAAAGCTCCGGCGGATGGTATGCGCTGTCGCCATCTGATCAAGATAGACCCGAGACATCGGCAAGCTCTGGCCGTCGATACTACGCAAGCGATAGTGTCCCGCAGGGCCACTGACGAAGGGCTGCATGTAATGTTCGAAGAATCGATCGACGATGCCCTGCTCCTTGAAAAACTCCCGGAAGTCGTTGAGCGCGACGTCGCTGGCACTGTGGGCGCTGAACGGATACCGCTTGTTGATCGCCTTGCCGTAAAAACTGTACAGCTCGCTTTGATAACGCTGGTTCAGGTAGCGGTACGAGTCGTTGAGCACCAAGCGCCAGCTATCCTCGGCCAGCACGTTGAACCATGCCTTGACCGGACGCGGAAGCCGAGCAGAGGCGTCGCGCAGGCTGCTCAGCGCATCGCGCTGCCCGCCCATGCGGTGCCTGGCCAGTTCGAACGCCGCTTGTTCCGGTGCACTGGCCCGAGCCAGGTTCGCCAGTTGCAATTGCACCTCATCAAGGGCCCGCAAGGCCTGGAGCAGATCAGCCGTGGGGCCGCCATCCCTATCCAGAAGACGATGCAGCGGTTCGAAACGCCGTCGCAGGGATTTTTGCGCGGTGTCCGGCAGATGCTCGGTCAGAGACGCAGCGGTTTTCCCAGCTACGGCGACGAGCTTTGTCACGGCTTGTCCACCCTTCCCGACCGCTGGCGCCAGATCGTCGAGCTGCTCGGCGCCCCCCTGGAGTCGAGTGTTCTCGCGCACTTGTACCAGCAGCCGCAGAATCGGCGAATGTGCCGAGGTCAGGCCCGCGAGTTGCTCGGCGCCCTCACCCGGATGGCTGATGGTTTGCAGGCCAACCTGACCGACGGCTTCGCTCCAGTGGTCGGCATAATCACGAAAATACAGCTGTTCCAGTTCGACCATCAGGCGCCGCATGTCCATGCCGCTGAGGCCATCGCCTTCACCCAATACCCAGTTGTCCCGCAGCAATTCGGTGACCAGGGCCACGCCCTGGACCGAAAAGTAGCGTTCGTAACCCTGGCGGGTGTAGAAACCGGGGATCATACGGTCGGTGCCAACCAGCAGCGCACCTTGTGAACCCAGGTGTTGGCTGAGTCGGTAGAGCGGCAGATGATTGGCCTGTTCGTGCAGCATCCTGTACACCACGGCGGCCAAGGACTCACGGCGAAGCGCCTCCCGAGCCTGGGCCACCAGCGGCTCGTTGAGCTCATGGATGAAGGGCAGCTCCAACAGGCGCGCGAAGTGGGCATTCAAGCGCTCTTGTCGCGCCGTGTTGCCGGGGTAACGAAGCGATTCGTCGTTGGCCACCCGATCCTTGAGCCAGGCGATATCGCGACGCTCTTTGAGGCCCAGCATCAAGTACGCACGCAGGCTGTTGAGCAGTTGCTCGCGGTCAGCCCGGCTGTTGCGGACATGTTCTTCCAGCCTCTGCGCAATCTTCGGTAGCAGTTGCGCCTGAAGCTCACGCTCGTAAGCGTCGATCACCGCAGCCTTGATCGCTTCCCCCTGATACAAGCCGACACGCTCATGCAACGGCACCGCACTGTAGGGTGGGAAAACCCGAGTGGCCTCCAAACGCGTATCCAGTGATTCAAGCAGCGCGCTCCAGTCATCAGCGTTCATCTGGGTCGATTGCTGCTGGTCCCAGCGTTGCGCCAGCGTACGCAAGCTGTCCAGGCGCTCGTGGTTGGTTGAAAAACCCTTCGCCCACAACAACCCGCACAGACCAACGACTGCCAGCGCTCCAAGGTATAGGGCCCGCTGCCTCCAATGGATACGGCGGCGTTCGCGTTGAACGAGGTCGCTCAAATCAGCTTCCGGAAAGATCACCCGGCTGAGCAAGTGATGAATGAACCGCGAGCACCGGCCAGGTGCGGTATGGCTGACTCCCAACCCCGCGTAGCCAGGTTCGGCGGTCGGGGTTGCCGTGCGGTCCAGCGACGATGCGCAGGTCAAATAGAAACCACGCAACGTTCCGACGTTACCGCCGAACACCTGTTCGACCAGCAGGCACAGGCTGGTGCCGAGCTGGCCAAGGTGATGAGGGAAATCAAGCATACGGCTACGGCGTAGCGTGTCGCGCTCCTGATGCATGCGCATGATCATTTGGCTATTGAGCCGCTGCAGCAGCGCCTCGAACTCGGCACGTAACACGGTGATGTCACTGCCGCGTGGGTCCCGGCTGAAACTCGCCCCCAGCACCTGGTCGTTTTCCTCACGCGTCAGCGAATCAAAGAACTCATCGAAACCGGGCACGCTGTCCGCTTTGCTCAAGACCAGGTAAATCGGGACATCGATGTGCAGTCGCTGTTGCAGCTCCTGCAGGCGACCACGAATCTGACGGGCCAGCGTGGTCACTTCGTCCTCACTGCCCCGCAACAGCAACTCGGCCGGCACCGTCACCAGTACACCGCCCAACGGACGACTGCGGCGACGCTTGCGCAACAGTTCGAGCAATACGGCCCAGCCACGGCCGTCGACCTCACTGTCCGCCTGAGTCAGGTAGCGCCCGGCGGTATCGACCAGCACGGCGTGCTCGGCAAAATACCAATCGCAATACCGAGTGCCAGATGCGTCGCTGACAGGGCTGCGATCTAGCCTGTTGAGAGGAAACTCCAGGCCCGAGCACTCCAGCAGACGGGTCTTGCCGCTGGCAGGCGGGCCTATCAGCAGGTACCAGGGCAAATCGCTGCGACCGGCATAAAGGTTCGAGGACCTTGACCTGGTCAAGGCTCGCTTGAAGCGCGAGCGCACTTCGCGCCGCTCATCGTCGATCCTGGCTTGGTACAGGGCGCGAGCCTGGTCGGGGACGTTTTGTTGGGCGTTGGTGTTGGAAGCGGCGCGCTCATTGACGAAAACCATGCCCAGGCCCCAGCCCAGCGCCAGCACGCTGGCGGTCAGCAATCGCGCCGTCGGACTCGCCCAGAACTTGTAGTCATTGACGGCCACGAATGGCCCGGCGAACCACACCAACAGCGTGACACCTAGCACCAGCAGCAGCGTCCAAACCCAGGTCTGGCGCACCCAGGCGCCGGCTTTCCTGAAAAGCAATTTCATGACACGTCCCTGTTTACGGCAGCGGCTGAGCAGCGACCGGTTCTGACAGTTGATAAGGTTGCAATACGCTTTTGCGTTGCTCGTCCAATACCCAGGCGAAACTCGCATACATCACCCCCAGGCAGGCCAGCGTGAACACCGCCACCGTCCAGGTCGGGACAATGCGCACCGGACGACGTCGCCCACCGTCGAAGCCTTCCCAGTGAGGCGACAGTTCACGCGGGGTGTCGCCGCGGGTCTGGAGAATCAGCCGATACAGGGCGTCGCGCAGGCTTTCGAGTTCGAGCATCCCGCGGGTCTGAATCCGGTATTTACCCTCGAAACCCAGGGACAGGCACAGGTACAGCAACTCAAGCATCGGCAAGTGCTTGATGGGGCTCTTTGACAAGCGCTCGAGCAATTGAAAGACTTTCTCGCCGCCGAAGGTTTCATTGTGGAAGGTGCTGAGCAGGCTTATCTGTGACCAACCACCTCCGTGGCCCCACGGCGTGGTGACAATCGCCTCATCGATCACCGTGCACAGCACGTAACGCGCGGCGATCAGCTGACTGTTTTCAACACCGCCCTGCAAGGCACAGGCTTCGAACTGCTCCAGGCCCCGCTTCAGCTCACCTTTAAGGGCGTGCAGATCCTCGCGTTCGCGACCGTGCTTGAGCTGCACCATGTGCGACAGCAATCCGGACGCCGCCGCCACCAGCGGATTGAGGCTGACCGTGAATATCTGTGGCTGCGGCAGGTGCGCGGCGTAGATCATTCGCTCTTGCAACTGTTCGAAACGCGGTGGCGCGACAGCGTCGGTCAAGGGCCCTGAAACAGGGCGTTGTCCATGGTGGTCGAGCAGGACCGTTTTTTCGTCCTGAGGACTTTCCTTATCCATTTGGTTCAGTTCCTGATGGCCCAGAAATTCAGTTCAAGCTCGGCGAAATCACCGCTGACATGGAACGCAAAACCTGCAGAGCGCTTCAGTTGCGCCAGGTCTTCGGCGTTGGGCTCGAGAATGAAATAGGTTTTGTTGGCATGGAATGCAATCTGCCGAGGGGCCACGGGCAAAGGCCTGATCTTGATGCCGGGCAGATGCAGGTTGACCAACTGGCGGATGCGCTCCACCGAACCGACCTTGAGGTGCGCAGGCAATCGATGGCGCAGTTCTTCGCCGTCACAGTGGGCACTTGCCGCCAGTACGAATGAAGCGGTGTCCAGCAGTGACAGATCCTGCACCGGCGAGACAATGATTCCGTATTGGCGCCGCTGCAGTTGCAGCTCGATAGCGTGTTGCTCGAGCACCATCGATAGAACCTGGCGGATCGCTTGCATCAGGACTCGAAAACACGCGCCTTGGTCACTGTGCCGGTAGCGGTTGTTGAGCGGCGGGCGCTTGCTGTCACTGGAGAACGTTGCCAGGTCACCCAGCAAGGCCAGCAGCGCTCGGTACAGTGTTTCGGGGTGTACCTGCTCCAGGTCCAGGTAATGACGCAGCAACAGTTCGCTGCGGTTGATCAGTTGCAGCATCATGAAATCGCCGACTTGCGCACCACCGGCCTTGCCATTGAAGCGAACCCGCTCGGCCAGGCTATCGCCCCGATGGGCAAGCATGCCGATGATCTCCTTGAGGCACGCCAGCAAATAATGGGAGGAGCGGGCCTGGATGAAGGTCGGCACAAAGTTCGGATCCAGCCTGATGACGCCATCGGCCGTGGTATCGAGCACCTCGCAGAGTTTGAGCTTCACAAACGCATGGTCACTCTGCTGTTCGCCCAACAGCAGGCGCAGGTCCGGGCGGCCGCAACTGATCTGGCTTGCACCGGCATCCCCGGCGTTGGAGTCGGTCACTTGCGCGTCGTAGAGGGTGTAGCGCGCCAATACATCAGACTGTTCCGGACGACGGGACTCGATGTGATTGCCAGTCACCAATGGCAGCGCGAGGTAGATCGGTGTGTTGCGGGTATTGGATGGTACTTCCAAGGCCAGCGGCTCCGCGTTGCCGCCCAACTCGAACAGACTGCCGTCCGGCAGGACCCCACTGGCCTGGCTGACCACCAGTTGCCCCATGTTGAGGAATTGCAGATCGATCTCCAGCGCCAGGAATCCCCAGGCGTAGCTGGCCAGCAACCGAGTGCGAACCTTCAACTGGTGGTCGAAGTAGCGATCGTTGTGTTGCAGATGTTGTGGGCGCAACAGCATGCCTTCCTGCCAGATGACCTTATCGTGATTCATCGGTCATCCACCTTGGCCAGCCGCTCAAGCGTGTTGGCGATCCATTTTCGTCGAGTGTCAGGTTCGCTTCAGTCAACTGCGTTGCCGCCACCGGCAGTGTGTAGCGCCAGCGAGCGTGTGGCAGGTCACGGTACGCCACGAGTACGCCCACGTAACGGCCATCCCCGCTGATAGCGAGCCTGAGCTCGACGGTTTCGCCTGGGCGCAGTTCCAGCTCCTCGCTGGAAACCAGATCAGGGGCCAGTGTTTCCCTCGCGCGCTCATAGAGGCTGAAGAAATCTGCGTTTTCATAAGCCACGGGGTGCTTGAGTTCGAACAACCGCACCACCACGGGCGATGGTCGTCCATTGAGGTCGGGGTTGAGTCGATCACTGGCCGTCAGGGTGAGGTTGAGCTTGGTCATCGTCGAAAAGGGCGACAACGCGGAGCAACCGGCCAGCAGCAGGGTCGTGGCGAACGCCGGCAAAATCTTGGATAAGTGCATCGTGCAGTGCGGCATGGACATCATCCGTGGTGGTCGATTTGCAGGCCGGCAATCAAGCGAACCCGTTCTTCATAGGTCTGGGCCTGACGCCATTCGCTGTTCAATTCCGAGCGAGTACGCAGCCTCTGTTGCAAAGCCTGGATGCTTTGTTTGAGCAGCAGCGCGGCGTTGATCGCCAGGGCTTCGCGGGCCTCGCCATCCAGGCTGTCGAGATCCATGCCCAGGGCAGTACCGAAGCGCTGCCAAAAGCCTTCGAGAGGGTGATCAATAACGTCGGCGGACGGGCCCGGTTCAAGGGGGGCTTCGACCAGCTCCGGCCAGAGCAGGTTTTCCATGTCGATACGCGCATAATCCGGCCGCCCAAGGGCATCCGGCGGCACGACAGCGGGATTTATCAGTTCATCGACGTCCAGCACGGCCCGCTCCTGCTGATCCAGCGCCTTCAGCGGGTCGAGTTCCAGAAAGGCGTCATCCGGAATGAGGCTGTCGACCGGCATCGAACGGCTCGCTTCGGCAAGCTGGCCCGCCGGCCTGGAGACCAGCCGTGCGAGGACCTCGAAATCGCCCATGATGTAGGCATCTCCGTCCTGTATCCGTACCGGCTCACCCTTGGGCAGACGCGCGCCGCTTTGGCGATGAGTCGTACCGTTGCCACTGGTGTCGGTCAGGAAAAACACACCGTCACGGAAACTGACCTGCGCATGACGCTTGGACAGCAGGCGCTCGCGGTCATGGATGACCCAGTGGCAGCCCTCGCCCCGCCCAATCACGCCGCCGGCCGGCCCAAAGGTCTTTTGGCACAGCCGTGACGGGACGAACTGGTTGGCGTTCAGCATTTCGAAAACAAGTTCCATCTATCAAAGGCTCCTTGGGATCACTTGCCGCGATTAACCGCCTGTGGATCACCCAAAGGGCGATAACCACTGTCGTTGAATGTGTAATTGGCGTTGCAACCGCCCAGGGTGAGTGACACGAGAACCATCAACAGGACTGCTCGCCAGGAAAAGACAGGCATCGAAAAGTCTCCAGGAATGAAAGGATCGGGCTGGAACGGCTGCGAATAGGGCGAGGACAGGGTCAATCATTGAAATCACTGCGCTGGACGTTCAGACGCGCAAGGCGATAAATCAATGTGCGCAGCGGCAGGCCGAGTTCGCTGGCGGCGCGGGTCTTGTTACCCGAATGCTCGCGCAGGCAATCGATCAACAAACCTCGTTCGATCTGTTCCATTCGCTCACGCAGATTGATGCGGCCGCGCTCGGAAGGGGGCTCGATGTGCAGCGCAAAATGCTCGATGAGCAGTTCGCCGCTCTCGCACAGGAGCACTGCCCTTTCCACGACACTCTTGAGTTCACGGACGTTGCCCGGGAAACCGTAGGCAGCCAGGTGATCGAGCGCTGCCTCTGACCAACGCACAGGATCACGCTGCAGGAGCGCGCAAGCCTTCTCGGCAAAATGCCGCGCCAGTTCAATGATGTCGCCATCGCGCTGACACAACGCCGGTAACTGGATCGGAAATTGTGCCAGGCGGTAATACAGGTCTTCGCGGAACTTGCCCTCCTCCATCAACTGCTTAAGGTCGCGGTGAGTGGCGGCAACGATGCGCACGTCGACGTGATGAGTGTCGTTGGACCCCAACGGACGAATTTCGCCTTCCTGCAACACGCGTAGCAACTTGGCTTGCAGGGACAGCGGCATGTCGCCAATTTCATCGAGCAACAGCGTGCCACCGTTGGCTGCGTCGAACAGCCCGGCACGGTCCCGATCGGCACCGGTGAACGCGCCCTTGCGATAGCCGAACAGCTCGCTCTCCAGCAGATTCTCGGGAACCGCCGCACAGTTCTGCACGATAAACGCCTTGGATCGACGCGGGCCATGATCATGGAGGGCCCGGGCCACCACCTCCTTGCCGGTGCCGGTCTCACCCCGCAGCAAGACGGTATAGGGGCTGTGCAGCACTTTACTGATCAATGAGCACGTCTTGCGCATCGCCACACTCTTGCCGATCAGGCCATAGCTGATGCCACTCGGCAGGCTTGAGGTAACGGATACGGGCTCGTCGACAGGACGCTGCAGGCGCTGCAGCAGATGCATCTGGCCAAGGGCAAAAGCCCCGAGCTGTCCTAGGGATTCAGCAACCCCATGCAGGTCGAGATGCTGATCGCTGGCACACAGCAGTAGGCCTCCGACACGACCCTGCGGGTCGACCAGGGGTACACACAGCAGTGACTGCCAGGGTGTGGCCCGGGCTGGCAGGAAGCGGGTTTCGTGCACGCTGTCGCCCAACGCGCCAAGACACACCACACGGTTCTGGCCCAGGGAAAACTGCAGCAATTGCTCAGCGCGATAATCGGAAGGCAGGCTTTGCGGGTCACGAAACTGCAACTGGCCTTCCAGGCATTCGGTGTTCATTTCCAGGCGGGTACCGGTGGCATCGAGCACGTACAACTGCACCAGCTCACAGCCGCTGAGCCGCGCCACGCCCTGAAGGAAATCCCCCACCAACACCGCACCGTCCGCCAAACGCGAGAGGCTGAAGAACTGCGCCAAGAGTGCTTCGGCATAGTCCAGCGGCTGCGAGAGCGTCTTGAACATGGCGCCCACCTCAGGAGAACTCGCACGCGACGCTGGCTTCACCCTCGAGCACCGCGCGTACATGCCGTAGCGGTTCGCCACCGGCCATGGCCGCGAGCAAGCGGTCGGCCACCAGCGGCATCAGGTGCTGGTCGAGCAGTTGGTCAATCAGCCGCGCACCACGGTCATTGCGACTGCAGCGCTCGACCAGATGGCTCACCAGATGCCCGCAATAACTGAAGCCCAACTGCCGACGACGCAACCGCTCGCCCAGGCGGTCGAGTTTGATTTCCACCAGCTCACGCAACACCGGCCCGCTGACCGGGTAATACGGGACCACGCACATACGGGCCAGCAGCGCTGGCTTGAAATGCTCGCTGAGGATCGGGCGAATGGATTCTTCGAGGCGCTCGGCACTCGGTTGTGCGCCGTTTTCGCACAGTGCGTCAATACGTTCACTGCCCAGGTTCGACGTCATCAGAATCAGGGTGTTGCGAAAATCAATCTCCCGCCCTTCCCCATCGTTGGCCAGGCCCTTGTCGAAGATCTGGTAGAACAGGTTCAACACATCGGGATCGGCTTTTTCGACCTCATCGAGCAACACCACGCTATAGGGCTTTTGCCGCACGGCTTCGGTGAGCATCCCACCTTCGCCAAAACCGACGTAGCCCGGCGGCGCGCCGATCAGCCGGGAAACGGTGTGTTTTTCCTGGAACTCGGCCATGTTGATCGTGGTGATGAAACGCTCACCGCCATAGAGCAGCTCGGCGAGGGCATGTGCCGTTTCGGTCTTGCCAACGCCACTGGGGCCTACCAACAGAAATACGCCCACCGGGGCGTCGGGTTTGTTCAAGCCTGCGGCGGCGGCGCGCATCGCACGATCAAGGGCCTGCACAGCCGGTTCCTGACCACGAATGCGCGCACGCAGGTCCGTGGCGAAACTGGCGACTTTCAGATTGTGCTCACGTGCCAATTGCGCCAACGGTACACCGGTCCACGCGTTGATCACCTCGGCTATCAGTCGCGGGCAAACTTCGAAACTGACCAGGCGCTCCTGGGTTTGCGCAGCCACCAGCGTGCCGTATGTTTGCTCCACCGTCGCTTCCAGGGCTTCAATACTGAGGTCTTGATCCACTGCGCTTTCCCGTGCCCTGGCCAATTGCTGACGCAGCGACAGCAAACGCTCCGCGAGGATACGTTGCTCGGTCCATTGGATTTCCAGCGTTTGGCACTCGTCTTCGATGGCCGC
The DNA here is from genome assembly GCF_017351395.1 of Pseudomonas sp. FW305-28. Classification (NCBI taxonomy): domain Bacteria; kingdom Pseudomonadati; phylum Pseudomonadota; class Gammaproteobacteria; order Pseudomonadales; family Pseudomonadaceae; genus Pseudomonas; species Pseudomonas sp. FW305-28. The sequence continues at coordinate 71,049 of NZ_JACNDD010000008.1, read as the reverse complement.
CAGACCTGCCTCCAACGTTTCCAGCGCCTGAAGGTCAATGGATAGGCCCGCCTCGGCATCACGCCGCAGCGCCCGGCGTTGGCACTCGCCTTCGGCCAGCTCGCCGCGCAATCGCTCCAGGCTTTGCGGGGCAGTGGCCAGGCTGATACGCACGCGAGCGCAGGCGGTGTCGAGCACGTCCACGGCCTTGTCCGGCAACTGACGACCGGCCAGGTAGCAGGCCGATAATTGCGCCGCCGCGACCACCGCATCATCACGCAGGTAGATGCCGTGGCTGTTTTCGTAGATACGGGCCAGGCCACGCAGGATGGTCACCGCTTCACCGACGGTCGGCTCGTGCAATTGCACCGGTTGGAAACGACGGGCCAGGGCCGGGTCTTTTTCAAAGTATTTTTTATACTCGGTCCAGGTGGTGGCCGCGATCGTACGCAGCTCGCCCCGGGCCAAGGCTGGCTTGAGCAGGTTCGCCGCATCGGCGCCCCCGGCGTTGTTACCCCCGCCGATCAAGGTATGGGCCTCGTCGATGAACAGGATGATGGGTTTGGACGAAGCCTTGACCTCGTCGACCACCCCCTTGAGACGACGCTCGAATTCCCCTTTGATGCTGGCACCGGCCTGCAGCAGTCCCATATCCAGCGAAAGCAGTTCAACGCCCTCAAGCGCCGGGGGTACGTTCCCGGCGACGATGCGCAACGCCAACCCCTCGACGATGGCGGTCTTGCCCACCCCTGCTTCACCGACCACGATTGGATTGTTTTTGCGGCGACGAACGAGAATATCGATCATCTGCCTGATTTCGTCATCGCGACACAGCACCGGGTCGAGTTGGCCTTCGCGGGCCTGTCGGGTCAGGTCATGGGTAAAGCGCGCCAGCAGGGAGTCGTCCGGCGTGGTGGGCTGGTCGGCAACCGGTTGAGCCTGTTGCGACAAGGCGAACGCTTTCAGCCGATCGACATTCAGTCGGGTCAGCAGCGCCAGGTAAGCACTCCCGGCGTAGCGGAGCGGATTGCGCAGCAACGCCAGGATCAACGCGGCTTGTCCGACCTGGCCGCGGCCGAGTTCGAGATTGGCCACCAGCAGCGCATCCTGCAACCACTGCACCAGTTCCGGGGCAAATACCGGGTTGCGCGAAGCACTGTGCCCCATCCGCGGTTGCAGGGCCGCGCCCAGTTCGCCGGCACTGACCTGGGCATCCTGCAAGGCACGCGCGAGCAGCCCCTGCGGACGCTCCAACAAGCCCAGCATCAAGTCCTCCACCAGGACCTTGTCTGCGCCACGGGCCACGCATTGCTCGGCCGCGCGCTCCAGATCACGCCTGGTTTCGGCGTCCAACGCCTGGATCAATTGTTGAAGGTCTACGTTGATCATGTCATCCATTCCTAATGAATTTTGCTGCCAAGGGTCACCATCCCATCGGCGCGCTCGTGTCCCAGCCAACTGGTCCATCCCAGGCGGCAGGTGTTCTGTTCACCGATGCACAGCTGACGAATCTCCTGCTGGCGCAGGACCAGGCGAATGTCATATTCAAGGGGATCACGCAGGGTGAATCGCACCAGCGAGCACAACGGCTGGTAACCGCTTCCGATGGGCAAGAATTCGTGGAAACGCTGCCAGTCCAGCTCGCAGACATGGATCCGGAACTTGCCGCTGCGGTCGCGCACCCGCTCGCCGAGCACCAGGTCCTGGCTGAGCAGGCTATTGGCGCTTCCCAGGCGATTGCGCTGTTCCTCAAGGATGTCCACATACCGCTCGATGCACTGTTCGAGGTTCAGTTCGGCGTGCTTGAAGTAATAACGCAGTACGGCTTCGATCAGCGCCGCCGAATGGGCACGCAGGCTCAGCAAGCCCAGGTATGGCAGCAGACGTTTCCAGTTCAGTTGGCTGGCCTTGCGAATCTCTTCGCCCCCCAAACCGATCAACGCGTACAACTGTTCGGAAAATGGATCTCGGGCACCGCTCTGAAAACTTGCGCAGTAACGGTACTTGCGCCAGATCGGCAACATCAGCCGTTGGAGACGATGGTGAAAGACGTCGAGGAAGTCCCGTGTCGGGTTGTCCTTTTCATCCCCCAGGGCCTGCTCACCATAGAACGCCGGCAGCGGCGACCCCGCCCCCACCAGTCCGATCAGGTTCAAGCACAGACGCGCCCGCACCTGGCCGTGTTCTTCGAAAAACTCCACGCGATCAATGTCGCTGGCCGGGAACCCCAGGCTTGGATTGGCCTGGAATTCCAACTGGTCGTACAGCGCGTCATCATCCAGGCCAGGGTGAGCCTCGCGTAGCCGATCAATGACCAGCAACACAGCCTGGAATAACGAGTACTCGCGTATTCCTCGTGTCAGCACGCTCAGAGAAGCGGCTGTTGGCCCATGCGGGGTGTCCATTGGTACACCTCTCCCTGTGTGCTGTTCACCCGTAGCTCGTGGTACGAATTGAGGCTGGCATACAACGCGAAGAACTCGTTGAGGACCGAGGCGAAGACGAACAGGTCGCCCTCGCCGATGTAACCCTGCGGGTCGACGATCAGTTCGGTGCGCAAGCCACGCACCGGCAAGCCCCGGTGCAGGCGGTCGACGTGTTGGTGCCGGATCGACTTGAGCCCCTCCAGCAAACGCTTGCTGACTTTCTCTGCCTGCTCGTCGTGGTAACGCGGAAAATCGTAACTTTCGAGAATCACCTTGAGCGCATTGACGTCTGCCAGTGACAGGTAGTTGAGCGACATGTTGCTGATCAGCTTCCAGAGGAAGTCGTGATTGAGTGGCGGCGCGAAGCTTGGCGTGACGGGGCCGATGTTGCGGAAACTCAGCCCCTCGGGGCTTTTTTCGTCGGGTTGGTCGATGTCACCCGGCTTGAGCTGGCGCGGCAGGTTCCGGTTGGTGCACATCAACTCGATGGACAGGGTTTCATGCGGGTGAGTGTGTCGGACACCAAAGCCCAGGCAAGTGTCCAGACCGCCGTGCAACAACGAAGGTCGCTGACGAACGCTGTAGTAGGGGCGGCTGTGGGGCACATCGAAGCTTGAATCGTGCTCGAAAGACTCGAACGGCACATAAGCCTGATAACCCAGGCCTCCGGGGCTCCAGCCAGTGACGCTTTCGACCGAAAACACGCCGCAGTGCGCCTGGTCGTAATCGGCCGGCAACAGCAGGTACTCATCCTGTTTGCCGTCCAGGCGGATCGGCTGGGCGTCATGCTTGAACAGATTGACGATCGGCGTGCAGTACAGCTTTATGTTATCCAGCGTCGGGCGCATCCGCTGGATACCACTTTTGCCAATATCGAAGCGCAGCTCCAGGCCACGTATCTGTTCGATGTTGCCGTGCGGCAGGGCGTTGATCACGTCCAGGCCATCGATGTCGACGAACAGGAACTTGTCCTGGAAAGCGAAATATTCTTGCAGGTAGCGATAGCCGCGAAAGGTATTCAGAGGATACGGGACCAGCGCTTCCTCTTCGGCAAACCCTACCGGCTGAACACGGTCGGCGGGGAGCCTGAATGTCATTGGACTGCCATCCGCAGCCCGCAGGGCCACACCAGTGCCGTCCAGCGGGATCAGCTCGATAACCTCGAGATTACGTAACAGGCTGAGATAGAGCATCTGGCTGATGTAACGCTCGCCGGTCAAGTGCAGGCGCAAACGGCTCAGTTGCAGCTCGCCTAAATGACCGTCGCAACACATCTCCAGATGCAGGCTCAACAGCGACCCCTCCCCTTTCACGGAGTAACTCAACCGAGTCAGATCAAGCGCCAGGACTTGCGTGGGGTAACACGTCAGGAAACGACAACGCACCTGCTGGACAGGCTTGCTTTCGACCGGCGTATCGCGCTCGACCCGCAGCGCCGGGCCGGATCGCTGCAGCGGATCGAACTGTAAAATGCCGAAGGCTGGCAATGGCCGCATGTAGTTCGGCCACAACAGCTGCATCAGCGAATGGCTCAGCTCCGGCAACTGGTCATCGAGCTTCTGGCGCAGTCGCCCGGTCAGAAATGCAAACCCCTCCAGCAGCCGTTCTACATCCGGATCCCGTCCGGCCTGTCCCAGGAAGGGAGCCAACGCCGGGTTACGCTCGGCGAAACGTCGACCCAGTTGGCGGAGCGCCGTCAGCTCGCTCTGGTAGTAATGATTGAACGACATCAGGGGCTATCCTTGACCTTGACCTGACCGCTGCCGTCCAGGCACGCGGAAAAACTGACCTGCCGCTTGATCCCCTCCACATCCAGCAAGGCGTCGATGCGCAAGGACAGGCGAAGCTGATCGGCGTTACTCGGCATTGAAACGACACAGACATTGCGCAGACGTGGCTCGTAGGCCTTGATAAAGGTCTCGATCGCCATGCGGGCCTGGCTCCTCGCGTCGTGCAGGCTCAAGCGCATGTCATTGAGGTCCGGCAGCCCGTAATCCACGAGCGTCTGCACGCTACCCGCCCGGGTGCTGAGCATCTTGGCCAGATGCGCAGCCACGGATGTGACGATGCAGACCTCGCGGCTCAAACCCGCGCGCTTTTTGGAATCACCGGCCAGGCGCTCGAAAAGGCTGCCGTAAGTCATGAGTGCTTACGCCTTGTCCAATTTGCCAACCAACGACAGCGTGAAATCGGCGCCCATGTACTTGAAGTGAGGCCGAACGTTGAGGCCAACGCGGTACCAGCCCGGCTCACCGTCCACGTCACTGACAATGACCTTCGCCGCACGCAATGGACGGCGGCCACGGACTTCGGCACTCGGGTTCTCCTGGTCGGCCACGTACTGGCGGATCCAGTTGTTGAGCTCACGCTCCAGGTCCGTACGCTCTTTCCAGGATCCCAATTGCTCGCGCTGCAGCACCTTCAGATAATGAGCCAGGCGATTGACGATCATCATGTACGGCAACTGGGTGCCGAGTTTGTAGTTCAGCTCGGCATGCTTGTCCTCGGCACTGTTACCGAAGAACTTCGGTTTCTGCACGGAGCTGGCGGAAAAGAACGCGGCATTGTCACTGCCTTTGCGCATGGTCAGGGAGATGAAGCCTTCCTCGGCCAATTCGTATTCGCGACGGTCGGACACCAGCACTTCGGTCGGGATCTTGGTTTCGATTTCGCCCATGCTTTCGAAGTGGTGCAACGGCAGGTCTTCGACCGCGCCACCGCTTTGGGGACCGACGATGTTCGGGCACCAGCGGAATTTGGCGAAGCTGTCGGTCAGCCTCGTACCGAACGCATACGCCGTGTTGCCCCACAGGTAGTGCTCGTGGCTGTTGGCAACGGTTTCCTTGTAGATGAACGACTTGACCGGGTTCTCTTGGGGGTCGTATGGGTTGCGCAACAGGAAGCGCGGTACGGTGAGGCCGAAATAACGGGCGTCTTCCGATTGACGGAAGCTCTGCCACTTGGCGAATTGCGGGCCTTCGAAATGGTCTTTCAGGTCCTTGAGGTCCGGCAGTCCGGTGAAGCTCTCCAAGCCAAAGAATTTCGGACCGGCCGCGGCGATGAATGGTGCATGGGACATGCAGGCGACACTGGACACGTACTGCATCAATTTCACGTCCGGCGAGCTTGGGGACATGAAGTAGTTGGCGATAACCGCACCCACCGGCTGTCCACCGAACTGGCCGTACTCTGCGGTGTAGATATGCTTGTACAGGCCCGATTGCATGACTTCCGGCGAGTCCTCGAAGTCGTCCAGCAAATCGTCCTTGGACACGTTGAGCATTTCTATCTTGATGTTTTCACGGAAGTCAGTGCGGTCCACCAGCAACTGCAAGCCGCGCCAGGCCGACTCCAACGCCTGGAATTGCGGGTGGTGGAGGATTTCGTCCATCTGGCGACTGAGCTTGGCGTCGATTTCGGCGATCATGCGATCAACCATGGCTTTCTTGACCGGTTCGCCGCTGTTTTGCGGTTTGAGCAACTCTTCGATGAACGCGGATACACCGCGCTTGGCAATGTCGTAGGCCTCATCGTCCGGGGTCAGGCGGGTCTGGGCGATGATGCGTTCCAGAATGCTGTAATCCGCGTTGTCCTGGCTCTGCTGCTGTACTGCATGGGTACTCATGTTTCGGCTTCCTTGGCTGAAAGAATCAAGCGCTCTTCGCGGTGGTATCCAGACCCAGCTCATCCAGGACGCGACGGCGGGAATCGTCATTGGCGAGTACGCCTTCGATGGCTTTACGAAACGCCGGCGCGTTGCCCAATGGGCCCTTGAGCGCCACCAACGCGTCGCGCAACGCCATCAGTTTGCTGAGTTCCGGTACTTGCTCGACCAGGCTCGCCGGGTTGAAGTCTTTCATCGAGTTCAAGCGCAGCTGTACCGCCAATTCCTCAGTACCGTCCTGTGCCTGGAGACGATTCGGTACGCTCAGGGTCAGGCTCAGCGCTTGCTTGGCCAGCACTTCGTCGAAGGTCATTTTGTCGATGCCAATCGGCTTGCGATCCTCGACCTTGCGTTCGTCCTTGCGGTGGGTGTAATCACCGAGCGCCAACAATTTCAACGGCAGTTCAATGTCCTCCCGAGCACCGCCGGTGGCGGGTTTGAAGGTGACGTTGATGCGTTCCTTAGGGGCGACCGAGCCTTCTTTGGCCATGACTTTCTCCTTACAGTTTGGGACTCTGAGACCTATTCAATGACCCGTTCCAGATCGAGGTGACACAACCTGCGATGGGTCTCTTCCTTGCACTCACGTACAGAGTGGTTCTGTGGCAACAACTCGCAGCAACTGTGCAACAGGTGCAGCACCTGCAGCTCCAGGAGGGGTTCCCAGGCGTTCAGACCTGCGTTTCGTAGCGTCTGATCGAGTACCTCCAGTTGAACCTTGGTGAGTTCGTATTTCCTGGCTGAAAAGCACAGGCGAGCCAGCGCGAACTGCCAGAGGAATCGCTCGCGTGTCCCATGGGCGCCTTGCATGGCTTGCCTGAGCAACTGAACGGCAGGTTTGAGACCGTCCTTGCGCAGGATCGCCTCGGCCTCCTCCAGCGCCAGTTCCCAAGGCGCCTGGTTGTCGGCGACATCGGCTGTGGGTGCCCCGCCGGGGCTTTGCAGGTGAGGCATGACCTGGGCAGCGATCCAACCCCGGGTGGCCGAGTCGGCGAACGGTGTACCGTCATGCCAGCGCAACTCGATAATGCCCGGCAGGCGCTGGATGAATAACGCGAAGTGGATTTCCACCTCACACATGGCCAATTCGGCGTTCAGCCCTTGCAGGCATTCCCAGGCAAGCCTCTGGCCATCGAACCAGAACGGCGCCGTCGCCAGGCTCGCCTCGATATCCACAAGCAGGTCTGCGTAATCGCCCTGTTGGAGTCGGTCCTGATAAGCCTTGAGTTTGTCCGCCGGCAGGCCACGTAACTGGGTGACCTGCTCGGCGTTGCGCTCGGGCAATACATCGATGGCCAGCCAGAGCATGGTGCGATTCAGGCGCAGGGCACGAGCGTCAGTCGCTTTTTGTTTGAGCCACCAGGTGCATAACGGCCGCGCACCTTCCTGCTGGACGCGCAGGGCCTTGTGGGCTTCTTTTTCGTTTTCGATCGGAGTGCCGGGCGTGAACAGCTGGGTGGCAACGTGCTTTACCTGGGCCACAACCGTTCCAATGGCACCCGTTTGCGGCAGGTTTTCGGTGGCCCGCTGGATCATGGTGTTGAGGCGCCGACACAGCGGCAGCAGTAGAGGCGCGTCATCACCCAAGTGGGCGGTGCAAGCAGCGTCGAGGCCTTCCAGTTGCGCCGCCAGATGACGGAATATCGGCAATTGCTCCTTGATCGCAATGTCATCGCCGAACGCTTGCTCAAGGCGAGGCATCAACCAATTGATGCTGGCGGCACGGGTTCGATTTTTGAGCGGATGAATGTCCAGCCAATGGTGCTTGCATAAGTGCTGCAAAAGACCGAGACCCGCCAGCAACCCCTGGAACGACTCACACTGATACAGCGCCCACACCAGCCAGGCCACCACCCGCAGATCCTTCGACTGGGTGCGCAACAACGCTTCACTTACCTCAAGAACCTTCAGCCAGTCGACATGGCCACTTTCGTGCATCGACTGGGTTTTGCTCACCTCGCGCTCCAAGGCTTCGTATTCATTTGAAAAACGCACATCCGCACCCGCAAAACTTTCCTTGGACACAGGAGTTTTGGCGAGAGCCAGATAATGGACGGACAGTTTTTCGGAATACGACATTCACGCCCCTGCTAAGACAATTCGGTTTGTGGCATGGGTTGTTTGGACGACATGGTTATTGAGTGGTAAATATTCAGCTTCGCTTGTAGGAAGTTTCGTCAAACATCATCCAACCACTTCCCCTGAACTCACACCGCTTTTTTTACCAGCCGAACGCCGCGAAGAATGCCAAGGTTTTCAGGATAAAAAAGTAGGAGCTTTCCTTTTTTCAAAGAAACAAATCCAAATAGATATTCGCTGAAACATCCGAAGACGAAACGGTCGTTGACAACGTTTGACCCTCCAGTCCAGGCAACGAAAACCACTTCAAATTATTTCATTCGCAACCTCTTTCTCTTCCAGAGAAAAGCCCTACATCCTTTTCTTTTTTTACCAGCGCCGGCGCGCGCATCCAGCAAGGCTGCTTCACTGAGAGCAGGAGTCAAAGCCACAGCCCAAGGACGTTCGCATGTTCCATACCCTTGATTTGCCCAGCTTCCGTCTCACGATTACGGATCTCAAACATGATCTCCAAGTCGTGGCCTTCAAAGGTTACGAAGCCATCAGCGCACCTTATTCGTTCGACATTGAACTCGTCAGCGAACAAAGCGACATGAATCTGGAAAATTTATTAAACAGGCAAGCCTTTCTAACATTCGATAAACAGGGAAGCGGTGTTCACGGCCTGATTTATCGCGTTGCACAAGGCGACACCTGCAATCGCTTGAATTATTACAACGTAAGATTAGTGCCACGACTGGCTTACTTGGAGCACCGCACCAATCAGCGAGTTTTTCAACAAACCAGTGTGCCGCAAATCATCACAACGATTTTCAAGGAGCACGGCATTCTCACGGATGCTCATCATTTCCAGTTAAGTGCAAGTTATCCGCCTCGTGATTACTGCGTGCAATATGGTGAATCCGACTTGTACTTCATTGAGCGCCTGTGTCACGAAGAAGGCCTGCATTACCACTTCCAGCACAGTGAGTCGGGCCATCAGTTGGTATTGGGTGATGACCAGACCGTGTTTCCTCGACTTGAACAGCGCACTGTTTATAAACACGGCAACGGGATGGTTTACGACGAACCGGTTATCCATCGGTTCGGCCTGCGGCTGGAACCCCGAACCAGCCGCGTCACGCGCCGTGATTACGACTTCAAGAAGTCGACACACCTATTGGAGAGCAGTTGCCAGCCCAGCCTCGAAGCGCTCCAGCCAGACGTGGAGGCCTATGAATATCCGGGTGACTTTACCCAGGAAAAACGCGGCAAGTTATTGAGCCAGAGGACCTTGGAGCGCCATCGCGCCGACTACGTCCAGGCTGAAGGAAAGAGCAATCAGCCGGCACTGACGACGGGACACTTCCTGGCATTGAGTGAGCACCCTCGCCAGGAATGGAATGACCTATGGCTCCTGACCCAGGTGAATCACGAGGGCAAGCAGCCGCAGGTGCTGGAGGAAATGGCCCCTTGCGACACAGGTAGACATGAAGACCACTTCAACCAGGGCTATCGCAATCGCTTTGTTGCCACGCCTTGGAACGCGATCTTCCGCTCGCAGCGGGTTTATCGAAAACCATGTATATCGGGCAGCCAGACGGCAATCGTCACGGGGCCCAAGGGTGAAGATATCCACTGCGACCCGTACGGCCGGGTCAAGGTCCGGTTTTTCTGGGATCGTGCGGGACACTTCGACGACGGCAGCAGTTGTTGGTTGCGAGTCGCTTCCAACTGGGCAGGCAACCGCTACGGCGGCGTCACGATCCCGAGGGTGGGCATGGAGGTGCTGGTGACCTTCATGGAAGGCGATCCCGACAAGCCTTTGATCAGCGGGTGCCTGACCAATAGCGCCAATGCCGCGCCCTACCCGTTGCCGGCGCACAAGACCCGCTCGGTGTTTCGTTCTTGCAGCTCGCCGGGCAGCCAAGGCTTCAACGAGTTGCATCTGGAGGATCGCGCAGGTCAGGAGCTGATCTATCTGCGGGCCCAGCGCGACATGGAACAGAAAATCGAGAACGACAGCCGCCTGGAGATTGGCAACGAACGGCGGGAAACCATCAAGGGTAACAGCATCACCGTGCTGCACGCCGAGGAACATCGGACCACGGCCGCCGACCGCTCGGTCCAGGTCAAAGGCAATGATTACCTGCGCGTCACCAACCGACACACCCGCGTCGATCAGACAATGGTCGTCGAGGCCGGGCAACACGTGCATATCAAGGCGGGCGCCCATCTGGTCCTTGAAGCAGGTGCGACCCTCAGTTTGAAAGCCGGTGGCGAGCACATCGTGATCGACCACAGCGGCGTCTACAGCAGCAGTGCAATCCAGCTCGGCGGCGCGCCCATGGCCAGTATCACCGCATCGTCGTTCACGCCAGGCTCGACGGATCCCTCGCCGGAGCTCGCCCCCACCCAACGAGCCCTGATGGCGGCCAGCAAAGCAGCGGGACTGGATTTCTGCCCTGTCTGCGAGGCTTGCCGTGAGGGTTTCTGCCCAACGGAAGCCGCCGCATGACTCGCTCATTCCCGCACCGCTGGTTGATCGAACAGCAACGTCTCGGGCATGCCTTGTGCGTCGTCCTGGACTCAGAAAATGAGCACTCCGTGCGCCAGACACTGCTCAAGAGCCGTCGTCCCGACCAATACCTGAGCATCTACGCCCAAACCCCGGTTGCCGAGCTGGGTGACTCCGGGCCCTTTGTGTTCAGCGTCGAGCGGCCCGGCGACGAACCTATCAATGAAATGCTCAACCGACCGGACAACCACTGGGGATGGCTTGCCAGCCTTCCCCAAGGGGGCCTGCCAAGACTGGTGGAGCACTGGCGTGAGCGGTTGATCATTGGAGAACGTCCTCATCAGGTGCTGTATCGCTTCCATGACAATCGAGTCCTGGCCCGGGCGCTCAAACATTTGCCCGTTGAAGCCTATCCGGCTTACCTCGGACCGGCGCTCAGTGTTTGCTATTGGCAGGACACGGGTTGGGCAAGCACGGGCAACCCGGCACCTGGGACATATCCGGTGCCAGATTCACCTCTTTGGTTGCAGATGCCTGCTACCCCGCAACAAGCAACGCAAGCTCGCCTGCTCAATGCCCGCCGTTTCCTGTTGGCCGAGCATGTCCAGGCCTTCGCCACACTTGCCGAACAACAGGACCCGGAAATGTGGTTGCGCGCCACGCTTGATCAGGCCGGGGCATGGCACTGGCAGACGCCTGAGCAGTTGGAGTTTTTGCTGACCCAAGGCCTGCAAGCTCCCGCCTATAGTCGGGCGTCGTACTGGCAAGTACGCCCGGCCGAAAAACCTGACGAGCATTTTGAACGGGTGCGCCTGATGACGGCGTTCTGCCAAGGAGACGCGCCGCTATGAAACTTGCCCTGCGAATTGCCGCTTTGAATGGCTGCCTGGCGATGGCGACAGGTTGTGCCGACAAACCACCGAACACGTTTATTTTCACGGCAGATTTGCCGCCTGACTTTGCCTATCGTGCGGCGGTGTACTACGTCCCCGCCCCAGGCGAAACCTGCACCGTCGAGACCCGATATAACAAAGCACCGGTGTTCAACAGGGCGTGGCGCGAGGCCTACAAACCTGACTCCGAAATCGTCATTCGCCGCACCCGCATGGGCTGCCCGTTGGTGATCAATCGCATCGAACTCCAAATCCACTCCGCCTACGGCAAGGATTGGAGCGATATCAGTCAGGACTCGGCCACGGTCTTGATTCACGATGCCCTGGAAGAACACTACAAAGGTGTTTTCAGCGAAGCGGGTGAAAGTACTTTTTACGGCCAATGCCAATGGTTGTTCCGCACCTCAGGCAAGCCTCGAATCCTCAGGAAAATCCTCGACTGCAAAAAAACCAACCCACAGGGCGAGCTCGGGCGCGGGCGTCCTTTCTCGGCGTACACCCTTGCTCAGCTCCCGGGTAAAACCGTGAGGATGAAAATCAAGCTGGCCCGCGAAGAAAGACCCTACATGGGTGATACCTGGGTAAAGGTGCCCAACGGCTGGAAGCGCTGCATGGGCGATAGTTTCGAAGACCCATACGCATTTTGTTTCGGTAATCACAAAGACTTCAGCGGTTTTCAGATGCCCGACGGACGCAAATGCACTATTTACCCCGGTTGTACGGAATAAGGAGATCACGTATGACGTCGTTTCAAAAGGAATTGGAATCAAGGCTGAGCAGCCGCAATCTGACCTGCCCTGTAGGGGGTAGATGGACCAGCTTTCAGCTCGTCGATGAATGGGGCTCTGGTGAGCCTTATGCGGGGCTGGCCTATGTCACTATCGATTCGGAAGGACAAAGATATTCGGGCAATCTGGATACCAGGGGTATCGGTAAGGTCAACAACCACTATGCCGGGCCCATTGCCCTTACCTTTGAGCAACCGTATCAAGGGGAGGAAAAACTCTATATCGAGCTTCAACGCAGAGCTCACTACCCCCTCAAGATCACTGAACTGCAAGTTCGCGCCGAGCAAACCCGCTACCTGAACCCAAACGCCACCCGCACCCGGGAAAACCCGGCACAAGCCTGCGCAGACGACTTTTTCCAGGTGGAAGTGCGGCATCTGGTCGAGCACGTCGCCCATTTGCCACCCGAGGTGTACCGCCATTACCCGCACCCGGCAGGGCCGGCACGACTGATGGGCGAACATGGCAAGCTCGGCGTGGCTGTGATGCCGCAAAAACACACGGTGCTAGAAATACGGCCGTTGCGTGCCCTGCGGCCCATGCTGTCCACCGCCTCAGCATTCTGCGCGCTCAACTTGTACCAGTTGGCCCTGATGTCGACACTGACCTATTGTGCCTTCGGCCAGAAACCCGACAAGGCTCCGATCACAACAGCGGTGAGCTTCACTCGACAGCCAAGCGTGGGTAACTGGTTCGCCGATGCACTGGCCAAGTCCGAGGAACTCGGGGAGTGCTATCCAGGGCAAAGAAAACCCTACTACCCGCTGTATGAAGACGTGCCCTACTCCAGACGCCTGGAGGTCGTGCCATTCGACCCTGCCCTCTACGCGGTCAACGATCCTGAATTGGGCATACATCAAGAGCATCCCGCCAACGTCCATTTTCTTGACGACACCGGCGAAGAAGACAGCACGGACACCCAGGCCTACATCACCCACAACGACGAGCTGATCCTGATAGCCGTGCGCGGCACCCAGCAACTCGCCGACTTCCTGCGCGACGCCGATGCACGCCAAGTGCCGTTTGAGGAAGGTGTCGGCCAGGTGCATCGAGGCTTCTATGGCGCCGCCAAAAAAACTGCGGCCTTCGTGACGAGTTATCTGGACCGGTTCTACGCCGGGCAAAAACTGCTGATCTGCGGTCACAGCCTGGGCGGCGCAGTAGCATTGCTGCTGGCAGAAATGCTGCGGCGCCGACCGGAAGGCTACACCCTCCAGCTCTACACTTATGGTGCACCTCGCGCCGCCGATGCCACCTTCACAAAAAACGCCGAACCCCTTGTGCACTACCGAATGGTCAACCACAACGACCCGATACCCAGCGTGCCCGGCAGTTGGATGAATACCAAGGGAAACGTTTATGGCACAGGATTGGCCCTTGCATTCGCCAACGTACCGGTCGGCCTTTCCGTGTTCGTCGCGGGCATCACTCGCTGGACGGGCGAACCGTATGAACACCACGGGATCTTGCGACATTTCCTACCGGTGGAGTTCGATCGCAAGGAGCGCTCTTCGATCTTGTGGATGCCCCGTTGCGACACCATCACCCAACACGCCGCCTGCGAGGTGGCCCTCGAGCATAAACATGGCCTACCGGACCGCCCTGCATTACTGGCCCAACTCATCCAGACCGGCAACCATTTCATGCTCCCCAGCTACATCCCCGCTTGCTGGGCGACCTTGCGGCGCTGGCAGGAAGCGCACATAACCGGAAGCCCACTGGCGACAAAACGCGAATATGAATGGATCGACAATGCGCTCGCACGCATTACCCAACAGCTGCGTGATGAAGAGCGCTCCCTGGCGGGACGGGGCGCACCCAATGGACGTAGCGAAAGCGATATCAACATTGCGCTCATCCGCGAGGTCGACAAGCTGCACAGCACCCGCGCGCGCCTGGCTACGTTGCGCACTGCATCGGTCAGCGAAAAAGACGTCTATGGGAGCTTGTCGGAACACCCCGAGCAACTGGCACAAAACCTGGCCCGCTGGCAGGCACACCCGGAAAACAGGGAGGTGGAGCAACTGGCGATGGCACCGGCCCGGGATGACGACGGTGAATTGATCCGTGGTGCTCACGGGTACGCCATTGGTGAACCGTATACGCTGGATCTCGATTCAATCGTTTGACCGGCGTAGCCGCCCCCGAGCGAGGAGCAAGCACCGTCGCCAACCAGCTACAAGCCCGTCCTAACGCGCCCAGGACCCTCACAGGTCAAAAAATGATCTATTATTAGCTTATTAGGCTTATTTAGCTGTTCAGCTAAACACCTAATTTGAGCTAAGGTATTGCTTCTCGCAGAGGTTTTGCTGGCCAGCTAAAGATGGGATTGGAGCTAAGATATGGAACGACATCATGATTGGGACTCCAAGCTTGAGGGTCAGGTCTTGGATAGCTTAGAGCACAGTCTCACTGACGCCTTTGGTCACGAGGCACACGTTAAAGTGCACTCAGGCCTGGATTTTTATCATGGGCATGAAGGCCTAAACGCAAGCCCCGACGGTGTGATTGAGCTGAGCATGTCAGCTAAAGACCTAAAGATCCTCGTCGAGGTCATTGGCAGTGCTTACCCCCGAGACATCCGAGACGCAGTCTGGCGCCTGGACAGTTTTGAACGAAATCGCCTCCGCGATGTGGATAGTGTCCGGATGATTGCAGCGGAATCGCTGAGCCCTGGCGCAAAGAAAGAACTGAAAGAGAGAGACATCGCATTTTTTGAGCTAGGTGGAAGCCTCTACCTAAAACATGGCCACTGGCTAGTTGATATACAGCGGCCATCAAAACCCAACACCTCAAGGCGAGCGATACAGCTTTTTACAGGTGCTCGCGAAAACGTCATTCATTCGCTGCTAATGCACAGTTATGAATGGCTGACGGGAACCGAGCTATCGAATTTGGCAGAAACCTCTCAGTACACCTGCTCACTGGTGCTTCAAGAGCTAACGCAGCGCGAATGGTGCGAGTCTGTAGGTGGAGGGCCAACCCGCCGGAGACGGTTGGTCAACCCTGGAGCCTTACTCGACGCGTGGGCCGAGCAATGGCAGGCGCGAGCACGTGAGAACTCATCCACTTGGTATACGTTTGTGGAAAGCTCAAAGCACCTACTTGCGCGGGTTGCAGAAACGGTTGCCGAAAAGCAGGTCGATTATCCATGGGCATTCACAGGGACCGCTGCTGGAAACGTATTCGCACCCTTGCTCACAAGCACAGATACCGTCGATCTGATTGTTCCTAAGGGGTACACGCAGGACATGGCGGATGTGCTCGGGCTCAAGCCCGCAAAAAAAGGGTCGAACGTAACCATCACTGAGCGTGAAGGCGCTAGCTTGCTGTTCAGGCAGCCGCACCCTGAATACCCTGCATATTTTGCAAGCCCATACATTCTTTATCTTGATCTCCTTGATGGTAGAGGGCGAAACAAAGAGCTGGCAGAGCACATCAGGAATTTTTTGGAGGTTGAATGAGCAAGGAATTGAAACCCCGCACGGCTGCGGGGTACGACGCTGATGTGACGAACGCCTGTGAGAGGACCTTGCTCACGCTACTCAGTGCGTTTGGTAATTTGAAGGGCACATTGCGTTTAGTCGGCGGCCTAGTGCCTCGCTATCTGACTCCAGAGGCGCCACCAGATGTGCCAACGCATGCGGGTACGTCTGATGTAGACATTGTGCTGAACCTGGAAGTCCTAGCGACCGGCGACGAATACGTTAGCCTTGCCGATCAGTTGAAGGCGCGAGGATTTGTACGTTGGGTCGAGAATGGAAACCAACGTCTTGGAGATGGCGCAGACAAGTTGATGAGCATATTGAGGTCGTCGTAGAGCTACTGCGTGATGCCGGTGACGAGCAACCTGGAAAGGCCGTAAGCGTCAGCGGTGAGCAGGTCTCAGCACTCACCATTAAACACGCCAGAATCGTGCACGACTGGTATCAAGAAAAAGAGGTCGGTGCTCAACTGCTCGACAGTGGAGGAATGTCGGTCGATATCATACGTTTTGCAGACGTGCCTGCATTCGTGATTCTGAAAGCGCTTGCCCTTGACCAGCGGCAAGAGAACAAGGATGCAGCGGATCTCATCCATGTAGTTCGGTACTCAGGCTCACTTGAAAATGTTGCCAGGCTTTTTGTCGAGCGAATTCGCACGGGGAGGCATGGAGAGGCCGTAAGCGATGGGTTGGCTGCATTGGCCCGGCGTTTTGGCGATGATCATTTCAGCGAAGGTTTTGAAAAGGTGGGGGCAGTCGCATACGCACGGTTTCATGGCGGCGAAGATGAAGACGACCTCATTAGCGCACAGCGTTATGCGGCAGGCTTAATTCAAGGCTTGCTCGCAGAAATTGAAGCTCAAATGGCCTGACTTCGGGTTGTTCAAACACCTTTAGACTGCACTCTGGCATGACCGCTGTGCTGCCGCCATCGCGAGCAAGCTCGCTCCCACAAGGCGGTGGCGGTGGACGTACATTTTGTGGCGAGGGGATTTATCCCCGCTGGGCTGCGCAGCAGCCCCAAAAAGGCCGGCGCATTCCTACAGAAAAACCGCTGCGCCACCGAGCGGGAACGAGCTCCTTCGCCCCGAATCCTGGGCATTACGAAGGCTTGTTTATTCTCCCTTCGCAACGCTTCCACCAAGCTACGAATCCTTGCGCCATTGCCTACAACTACGCCAGAATCCGCCCGCTTGTGCGCCTTGCCCCCGGGTTCTATCGTTTCCCTGCCACTGCCCATCAGTGGTCGGGTTTAGTAGCCCGAGGTTTTCCGCAAGATGCATGAGCTCTCCACTCAGGCAGGTGTTCCAATTCCTGTCCTTGATGGTGGCTGTGCGCAGGGCGCTTCGGCGCGCCGGCAATGCTGGAATCCCCGGTCTACTAACCTGCGTACAGCCGCCACCCTTCTTTTAGTAGGGAAAGGGTCGCGGCCTAACTCAAGGATTCCAGCTTATGTTCAAAGTAACTCCAAACCCTCCGGAAACAGACAACACTTCCGCGCAAACCAAATCCAAAGCCAAAAAGCACGACGAAGCCGCCAAACGTGCCTTGGATCACTACCTGCTACCGAAACCGGAAAAGTCCGAAGATGCATCCAAACCGGGGCAGCTCTTCACCGTCGCAAAAAACGCCGACAACGAATGCCTGCTCGCCAACCTCAGCGAGAACCTGGCATCCGCCGACGCGATGATCAGCAACCTGGCCTTCGACCTGGAAGGCCCCCGCCGCCACATCGCCCTCGGCATCCAGCAACTGATCGAAATGAGTTCATTGCTGGCAAACCGAGTGCTGGATAACGTCGACCCGCGCTAACCGCTACACCACCAACCCGTGGCGAGGGAGCAATCTCTGGCCACGGATCACCTGCACCTTCAGACCGAGGAGGGGGCGGATTTAGATGTGTATGGGCTGCCGCCATCGCGAGCAAGCTCGCTCCCACAGGGGATTGGTGGTGGGTGCCCACTCTGTGATCGCCTCGGGATAAGGCACGTTCCAGCCAGCCGAAATTCACATCAAACAAAAATAACCATATTTATTTTTATGAACCACAATTGACTAAATGGTTTTTAAGGTAGAGCATGGTTCCATCTCTTCTACTTCGGAGGAGCTTTCCCAGAGTCATTCCCTATGAACGATGTTGAAAAGGCCGAAACGGTCTCCTACACGCTGCGTAATTTGAGCAGCAGCCTGGACAGGACCATTGCCGCTGTCGCCAATACCCTTGGCAAATCGAAAAACGCCTTGATCCTGGAGACCTTGGAGCGGGAGTTCTACGCCTACATCTCCACCTACGCCCGGTCGAATCTGTTGGTTTCGGCGATGGATGCCGAGCTGGCGAAAAAATTCGGCATCGAGATTCTTTCGGAATGGTATGAAAGCGACCACACCATTCGATACGACCGCTACCTCAGCGGCGAACTCAAACTGGACAGCATCGATAAGGTGGATGCTATGTTCAAGGCGAACCTCCCATTGCTTGAACTGCGTGCCAAGCAACTTATAGACAAAGGTTACTTCCGGCTGCCACGGGGCATCTCTTTGACGTTTGCCGTGTTCATTGAGATCGCCAAGCAAGATGAGGCTCTCGTTCACAAGATCTACAGAGGGGCGTTCGGCAACACTGAGGATTTCTACGCGTCCTTGAACGCAATACGTTCATCCCTTTCGCTTCCCGCTATCAAACCTGAATAGCCAATGCCCAGGGGCTTCCCCCGTTAACCCGCGCATTCGTTCAGCTAACAAATGAACAAGGAAATATGACGCATGCTCCTCGATCACCTGAGTGAAATTACTGACAACCAGCACTACCTTGTAAAAACCAGCATTCATTACGACGAGTACCTACACGCGCTGAATAAAATCCTCAACTCGCTTCAAGCTAAGATAGGCGAGAAACCAGTCAAGCGTCTCATCCGAGATAAATTGCAAGTTCGCGCCGGAGCTTTTAACGAGAGTCAATATATACAGGCTGCTTGCGAGCTAACAGCCATGAGTGAATTTATCGACTACCCCAATGCGGCATTCGTCTACGAAGATAAAGTCACGTCGCCTAAAGATGTTGACTTCAGCGTAACTGTAAAAGGGGAAAAATATAATCTCGAAGTAAAATGTGCCTCTTACAAAGATGAAGTATGCTCCCCTGACGAAGTGACGCTTACCTTTTCAAACAGAATGCCCCATAACGCACTCCGCGAGCAGGCGCTTAAGGACGCGCGTGAGTGCTTAACGCCACAAGGCAAGACAGTGAAAGAAGGGAAAAATCTAGATAACGTAATGAAGGATTTTCTGGAATCCACCCAAGCAAAAGTCAAGCAATGCAGAGTCGAAGACACCAACATATTGATTGTGTGCTGTCACAAAGAGATCGACATGCAACTATGGCGTGGCTACCTGTTTGGTGAGGGTGGTTTTTTTACCGAAGACAGTCCAATTGGGCATGAACGCTTCGATCTCGTGGATTTTGTCCTGCTCACCAACATCTACAACCGGCATTTCAATTACTTCAATGACCTCAGGGTATCCAATCACTGGCGCCTTTCGTCCTCTTTCAATCTGTTGTACCCCAATAGATTTTCAAAGAAAAGCAAGTCCATAACCGTAGAAAATGGACGAAAAAAACTAAATGAGCTAAATGAAATATTTCCCAACCACAATGTAAAATTTGAAGAATTCCTAAAAAACCGAGACGATGTTCCTTCCGGAGAAAAGGAAGCAATAAAGCATATTCTTGGCGTTGCTTGGTACGCCGACAAATTCAAGAACAACGGTATTTTCTATTTTCAACAGAGCTGAATCACGAAATCTTGCGTGATCAAACGCATTATTCATTACAAACAAAACTACTTGAGCACCTCTAAATGGCCTCGACCCCTGACGTTTTCATTATTGAAACACTTAATCCTGACGATGAGGGCAATGGCCGCTTTGAAGGGGGTGTTATTTCTTCAGTCTTAAGGCTACACGAAAAAAACCCCATCTACCGTTATGTCAGGACACGACACCAGTTCATCGAAGCCGTTACAGAGTTCGGGAAGTCGGGATATCGGTACCTGCACATCTCTGCTCATGGGAACGAAGATGGATTGTTCACGACCAATCAGAATGAGATCGGCTATACGGATCTTGCAAAAATCCTAGAACCTCACCTGAAAAAACGTCGCCTGTTCCTATCCGCTTGCTCCATGATCCATGACAAATTTTTATCTGCACTTTTCTCTACTACAAAGTGCATCTCAGTCGTGGGCCCTCGTGAGGACATCTATTTTTCGGACGCAGCTGTCACTTGGCCTGCCATTTACCACCTTATGTTTTCAGAAAATACTGATCGCATGACTCGATCTCATCTCAAAGCACAGCTCGCCCACGTCCGCGCTCTTTTTAAAATCGATCTAGCTTATTACTCCAAATCAACCAAGGAAAAACGCGGCTATGCCCATAATCTCTAAGCTGATTGGCCCCCGGCTCTGACCGCTCCCCTGCCCCAACCCCGCGCACACCCGCGCCAACAAGGGGCGATTTACGGTCAAACCTTTTGGCCATTTCGATCCCCTTTTGGCCTCTCCTGCCGTTCTCTGAAACGCCGCGCGCCGCAAGACTGTGTTCAAACCGACCAGCCTAGCGGAGAACAAAAAAATGCTGACGATCTACTCAGACGATCACCACCTGCACCACGGGCGCTGCGAGTTGATGGATGGGCAATTGATGCCCTGCTTCGAGATGCCGTCCCGGGCCGATCATGTGTTGGAGCGGGTCAAGGCGCAGGGGCTGGGGCCGGTGGAGGCGCCGCAGGATTTTGGCTTGGGGCCGATCCAGCGCATTCACAGTGCGGCGTACCTGGAGTTTTTCAAAGGCGCCTGGGACCGCTGGGCCAAGTACAACCGCGAGGGTGATTTGTTGCCCTTCACCTGGCCGGCGCGAACGCTGCGCTCGGTCATCCCCACGAGCCTGCACGGCCAGTTGGGTTATTACAGTTTCGACGGCGGCGCGCCGATTACCGCCGGCACTTGGCAGGCGGCCTACAGCGCCGCGCAAGTGGCCCTCACCGCTCAGGCGGACATCCAGCGCGGCGCGCGCAGCGCCTTTGCGTTGTGCCGCCCACCGGGGCACCACGCCGCCGGTGATTTGATGGGCGGTTATTGCTACCTCAACAACGCGGCCATCGCTGCCCAGGCCTTTCTCGACCAGGGCCATCAGAAGGTCGCGATCCTGGATGTGGATTACCACCACGGCAACGGCACCCAATCGATTTTCTATGAGCGCAGCGACGTGTTGTTCGCCTCGATCCACGGTCACCCCGAGGCGGAGTTTCCGTTTTTCCTGGGGTATGCCGACGAGCATGGCGAGGGCGACGGCGAGGGCTTCAATCTCAACTACCCTTTGCCAGCCGGCTCCGGCTGGGACACCTGGAGCGCGGCGCTGGAGCAGGCCTGCGGGCAAATCCGGGGTTACGACGCCGATGTCATCGTCGTGTCCCTGGGTGTCGACACGTTCAAGGACGACCCCATCTCGCAATTCAAGCTCGACAGCCCGGATTACCTGGCGATGGGCAAGCGCATCGCGGCGCTCGGCAAGCCGACGCTGTTCGTGATGGAAGGCGGCTACGCGGTGGCAGAAATCGGCATCAATGCCGTGAACGTTCTTGAAGGTTTCCAAAGCGCCCCATGAGGAATCACAGCATGAACAGACTCAAGCGTTTTATGGCTCCAGCCGTGTGCGCCGCGCTGCTTTGCGGCGCTGTCCAGGCCGAGGAGCGCACCTTGCGCGTCTACAACTGGTTCGACTACATCACGCCCAAAGCCCTGGAGGATTTCAAGGCGCAGAACAGCCAGGTCAAGCTGGTCTACGACATCTTCGACACCAACGAGGCCCTGGAGGCCAAGCTGCTGACGGGTAATTCCGGCTATGACGTGGTGGTGCCGTCCAACGTGTTCCTGGCCAAGCAGATCGAGGCCGGGGTGTTCCAGCCCCTGGACCGCAGCAAGCTGCCGAACTGGAACCACCTCGATCCCAAGCTGATGAAGCTGATCGAAGCCAACGACCCAGGCAACAAGTTCGCCGTGCCCTACATGTACGGCACCATCCTGATCGGCTTCAACCCGGACAAGATCAAGGCCGCCCTGGGCGACAACGCGCCGGTGGACAGCTGGGACCTGATCTTCAAAGAAGAGAACATCAGCAAGCTCAAGCAGTGCGGCGTGGCGCTGCTGGATTCGCCATCGGAGATCCTGCCCCTGGCCTTGCAGCACCTGGGCCTGGACCCCAACAGCAAGAAGCCGGCGGACTACGCCAAGGCCGAAGCGCTGATGATGAAGATTCGCCCGCACATCACCTATTTCCACTCGTCCAAGTACATGGCCGATATCGCCAACGGCGACATTTGCGTGGCGGTGGGTTACTCCGGCAGCTTTTCCCAGGCGGCCAACCGCGCCAAGGAGGCCAAGAACGGCGTGACGGTGGACATGCGCCTGCCCAAGGAAGGCGCGCCGATCTGGTTCGACATGCTCGCCATTCCCAAAGGCGCCGCCAACCCAGGGGACGCCTACACCTTCATCAACTATTTGCTGCAACCGCAGGTGATCGCGCCGGTCAGTGATTTTGTCGGCTATCCGAACCCGAACAAGGACGCGACCGAGATGGTCGACCCGGCGATCCGCAACAACCCCAACCTGTACCCGACCGAAGCGGCCATGACCACGCTCTACACCTTGCAACCGTTGCCACGGGATGCCGAACGGGCGCGGACGCGGGCCTGGACGCGGATCAAATCCGGTCAGTGAGTTCATCAAGCTAAACAGAAAACCTGTGGGAGCGAGCTTGCTCGCGAAGACGCCGGCACATTCAACATCACCGGCGCCTGATACATCGCTTTCGCGAGCAAGCTCGCTCCCACAGGCGCTATCCCCGTCCCATACATAGTTACCACCTTCCCTGTTTTTCGCCTCACTAGTATGGCTATCCCGAAGCGCTCGGCTTCGCCATTCCATTCGTCGCGAGAGACAGGAAGACTCAGATGACACCCACGCCCCCTATCACGGCCCCCAGGGCCAATGCCAATCCCAAAGATGCAATCCTCAATCAGTTGCTCGCAGGGCCCACGTATCCGGAGGTCGCGTCCATTCTCTTGCGCGATGCCCTCAAGAAGCTCTACCCCACGCTGAACCTCGATCCACACAACACCGTGGTGGGCGAGCCGGACTGGGAGATTGTCGACGATGAAATCGTGCGACGGCCCACCCGCTACGAAACCCTCAGTGAAATGCTGGCCGGGCTGGTGAACGAGGAAGGCAATTCGATGCTGTTGATCGAAGGCCTGCATTTCCTTACCCGACTGCCGCTCACCTCTCCCGATGTGCATTTACCGGTGCGCATCGACCAGATCGGGCATCTGCTCAACGAGCTGGTGCCGGCCATGCTGACGGCCTGCCAGGAGCAACAGTTGGCCTATTGGAATGCCTCCCTCGGCGAGTCCGGGCCCCGCTGGCATCAGCTTTCCAGTGCGCTGCGTCAAGCCTGGAACGTCGGGCGCGTCCGCGGCTGGACGACGACCGAATGCGACATGGCCAGGCAATTGTTCCACCACCCCGACCGCAAGGACCGCAAGGAGAACGACCCCTACGATAGCCATGGTTATCTGATCGACATCGATAACGTCGACGGTTCCGAGGTGAAGCGCCTGGGCGACAATTCCATCGTCGTGCTGATCGGTACCATCGACAAAAAGGAGGTCATCCTCAAATACTCGATCGCCAACGGCTACCAGAAATTCGATTCACAGCAGGCCCTTGGTCAATCCCTCACGACCCATTTCGGTACGGCCACCTACCGCAAGATCCAGTGGCGACTGTATGAGCCCGAGGGCAATCTCTTCGATCACAAGGCCTGCGGGATGATTGCCGAGCAGGTCAAGATCATCGGTTCTTCCCCGCAGACATGGGCGACCTACGATCCCCCCGCCAGCGGTGAAGAAAGCGACGAAGATGCGCTCGTGGCCTGGTTCCAGAGGCAGATGCCCCACTGGTTGCTGGACGCCTCGCCGTCCGATCAGATCCTGTTTGCCCAGCACATGAAAAACCTCTCGATCTTGAACCAGGAGCATGCCGGCAAGACCTACCTGGACGGGATCGTGCCGATCAAGACGTTCACCTTGAACCTGCTGAAGCAGCAGATGGTCTCGGACCATGCCGACGCCTCGACATTCGATCTGGAGAACATCGAGATCGAGGTGCGCAGCCCCGTGGTCTGGGGAAGCTTCGTGCTGCCCGGCAAGATCGAGACCACCCGGTTCAGCCTCGTCGAACTGGCCTTGCAGAACCTGATCGCCCTGCCCCTTGGCGACAAGACCGTCAAGTTTCGGGACGACACGGAACTGCCCGGATGGATGACCGTCGAGTACATCGAAAACCTCATCACCCAAGCCGATATCGGTCGTGTCTACCCCGAGCTGATCCAGCGCACGCTGCTCGACGATCCAACCGAATCGAGCCGTCGCGAACAGCTGTACACCTCTCAGTTGCGCATCCAGCTGCCGATGTTGGCGTTGGAACGCAAGATCCGCAGAGAGGACCACCTGGACGATACGGGTTACCGCTACGTCGCCGCGCTGATGGAACCTGCCGAGGCGGATCGCAAGGTGGACGGAAAAACCATTGTCCTGCGCCAACTGGCCTTCGTGCCGGAACTGCAACTGGGCGATGCGCAAGACGTGGTGGGCAATATGTTCATCATCGGCCCCGAGGATTCCAGCGCCGGGCCCTGCCTGTTGTATCGGCCCCTGCTGGAACCACAGTTGAGCCAGTACCCCTCCTTCAGCAACCTGCTGTACGCCATCAGGCAAACCCCGTCGTTACGCCAGTCGGTATTGGCCTGGTTGCCCGATGGGGTACGGGACGATTACGGCCGGTTTGTCTTCCCGGACCTGTTGCCCTCCCCCTGGAGCATCGTGGCATTCGTGGTCGATCCGTTGAGTTCCTTGGCCAACAGCGGTCCTGTCAGTTTGACCGACAAGACCCTGGGGGCGAATTTCTTGCCGCAGCTGTTCAAGGCCAATGCCAACGCCTTGGTCGAACTGGCCGATCGTCAATCGGTGTCCAATCGGGAAAACCGCTGGGAGACCTTCAAACGGGCAGGCTGGCTGCTGTTCAACCTCGCCCTGCCGTACCTGGGAACCGCCGTAGGCACGGCCGGCTGGCTCTGGCAGATCCTGGACGACATCGACAAGCTCACGCAGGGCAAGGAAGGCGCCGACAAACCGGCCAAGTGGGAGGCGTTCACCGACCTGCTGCTGAACGTTGCGCTGGCGATCATCACCCATGCCATCGATCGCGCCAGGTCAGCCAGGAGCCCCCACCGGCTCCAGGCCTCGCAAGAAGTAAGGGAACTGGAAAGCCTGCCCAAGCCCCCCCATGAGCTGGTGATCGAGCGACTCCCACCGCTTCCAGGCGCTTCGCTGCCGACCGAACACTACGAAGCCATTCGCTCCAGCGGTGCCTTGATGGGCAAATCGAAAGAAAGCGCCCGGTTTCTCGACACCTTCAGCATCGCCGAACCCGAAGACCCCGGACAGTTCCGAACCTGGGGGGCCCTCAAGGGGCTCTACGAAAAGGACGGCGTCTGGCACGCAAAAATGGCCGGCAAGTGGTTCAAGGTGCAGGTCGAAGGCGAGCTGGTTTCTATCGTCGACGCAAAGGATCCCGCGCGTGAAGGCCCTCCGCTGATGAGTGACACCCACGGCAAATGGCACATCGACACGCGCCTGCGCGTACGTGGCAGCGGGTCCAAGGGCATCCGGCAAAAAGTCATCGCCGATGCGCAGCGGCGCCGGATCGATCTGCTTGCCTCGCTCAATCAATTCGAAGCGAAGAAACCGCAGAACCAGAAACTGTTGACCATGCAAGCGGTGGAAATGGACGTGGCCTCGGGCGCTGCCAAGGAGGTGAAACGCGACGCCTATGTCGCGGCACTGAAGACGCAGCGGGAAAACTACGAGCAGGCACTGGCGCTGCTGTTGGAATGGCCGCTCTTCCAGTCCAGGCCCGACTACCCCCGCACTCGGCTCGGTTACCTGAATGCGCAGATCAACTTCACCTTTGCCGAGATGGAAGCCCTGGAGGATCGGTTCGCCCCGGCCATGGACAAAGCCAAGGGCATGATCACCTCTGGGATCAAGGTGCTGGAGCAAGCGCACATCGACGCGGCCGAAAGCATGATCAGCGTCGGCGACGACATGACCGAACGCCTGGACTACATGGAGACGCGCTTCACCGAACTGAAGAGCCTTGGCTACGAAGGTTTCGAATTCATCCGACGGCATCGCAAGAAGATGCCGCTCTACACCGGCGCCGACCTGCGCCTGATCAAGCTCGATATGTTCCGTCACTTGTGCCTGACACTCGACAGCGTCGAGTCGATGCCCGAAGGCTGGGAAGCGATCAACCAGATCGTGGACAACGCCACGGTCGCCTACCAGAGCCTGCGCGACGCGATCGATGAACGCAGCGTGATCCGGCTCGATGAGCGCATCGACGCCTTCGGCAGCCTGGCCGAACAGTTCGCCGCCATCGACGAACATCTCAACTACCTGGGCAACGAGTACAAGGGCAGCGTGCGTGCGCCCCAGCTCGCCCGCCTGCGCAAGGGGATTGGCACGCTTGAACAATCGACGATGCGGCACTTGGCGGCGGCCCTCGAAGAACGCAGGGACCAGCGCAGCGCCGGCTCCCCTTACGTGCAACGCCCTCGGCCGAGGAAAAAATTCATCCGGGCGCGCTTCTGGGGCCTGGTCAGCGGCGAGCCGCGCCTGTCTCGGTTGATGGAGGAAACCGATTGGGTCGATGTGAAGAACCCGTTTTCCGGGGAGATCATCATTACGTTCCACCGCAAAGAAACCGGCGAGTGGATCCCTCATGTCAAACCCGACGCGACGCCGCCCGCCGTCCCACCCCTGGACGTCAGCGTCACCAAGGGCCAGGACCTGATCAACGGCCTGACGGCGTTCAAGGCGCAGATGCAAGCCACCGTCAAACAGCCCAGCCATACACCTGCCGGGATCGGGATGATCCTCAATGCCCATGCCGGCAGGATGGAGAAAATCAGCGCGGCCATCCAAAAGGCCCTCGACCAGGCGCAAGGTGTGGCTTCGAATGAAACCTTCGAGCTGCCAGAAGCACAGCGGCGCTCGGCCGAGACCCTGCGCGCGCAGCTTCAGCGGGAAGCGAGCGCGTTGTATGTCCTGGGGTTCGACACCGTGTTGAATGTCATCAAGCAACGCCCGCCGACCATGAGCAGCATCCTGTGGCTTAAAAGCCGGAACCAGATTTCCATTACCAAACAAAAGAGCCGGCAGCGCATCAAGACTCCGCCCTACGGCTACCTTGACCGGTATGAGATCAGGGACGTGAAAAGCGGTGAGACCCTCTGGTTTGCCGATTTCCGCTATTCGACGAACTGGGTGCCCGCCTATGCGTTCCTTTCGGCGCGCTTGAAAACCATTGAGCAAGCCAGCCGAGAAGCCACTGCCGCCGATGCCACACAAACCCTCAGCCAGCGCCAGCTGGTCGACCGTTATCGCAGCGAAATTGCCGTGGACCAGGCCAAGGAGGTGTTCTTTCAAAAAGCCCGCTCATGAACCCAATGCGGTTCATTTAAGAAAAATGATGGACCTGTGGCGAGGGAGCTTGCTCCCGCTCGGCTGCGAAGCAGTCGTAAACCGGCGGGTGCGGTGTGTCTGATGCTGCGCATTTGGCAGGTTTTGGGGCCGCTTCGCCGCCCAGCGAGAGCAAGCTCCCTCGCCACGGGTTTGTCGATTGCCTTAAGTGAACCGTATTACGGTCATGCACACGGGGCGTCAGGGCCTCCAGGCTTGGGCCAGGCTCGCCAGCGCGGTCGCGATCGCCGTGGGCGGGACCGCGGCGAATCCCAGCACCAACCCGCCGTGGATAGGCGTGGTGGTGCTGGGCAACCAGTAGCTGCTCAAACCATTGACTTCGACCCCCGCCGCCGTCGCCTGGGCGATCAGTTCGCGTTCCCGGGCGAGGCTGTCCACCGGCACCGTGACATGCAGCCCGGCCACGACGGTCGGCAAGGTGCCAACCCCCGGGATGTCTTTGGGCCAACCCGCCAGCAGCGCGTCTCGTCGGACCAGCGCGGCCCGACGCATGCGCCGGATGTGGCGCTGGAAATGCCCGGCGGCCATGAACTCGGCCATTACCGCCTGGGTGCTGACTTCGGAATGGCGCACGTCCACGGCGCGACGCCGGGCGAAGGCGTTGACCAGGCCCGGCGGCAGCACCAGGTAGCCCAGGCGCAGGGCCGGGAACGCCACTTTGCCGAACGTACCGACGTAGAGCACCCTCCCCTGGCGATCCAATGCCGCCAAGGGCGCCAGGGGCGCGCCGCTGTAGCGGTACTCGCCATCGTAGTCGTCCTCGACGATCCAGCCGTCGTTGCGTTCGGCCCAGGCCAGCAGTTCCAGGCGCCGTGGCAGGCTCATGACCACCCCGGTCGGGTATTGATGGGACGGGGTGACGTAGGCCAGCCGGCAATGGCTCAACCCACCGAGCGCCGTGCAATCCAGGCCATCACCATCGACCGGCACGCCTCTGACGTCGGCACCGGCGACGGCGAACGCATGCCCGGCCGCTCGATACCCGGGATTTTCCACCGCCACGACGTCGCCCGGGTCCACCAGCAGCTGTGCACAAAGGCTGATGCCCTGCTGTGCGCCACTGGTGATCACAATTTGTTCAGCCGTGCAGTGCAGCCCCCGGGAGCTGCGCAGGTAAGCGGCGATCAGCCCGCGCAAGCGCGCATCCCCTTGGGGGTCGCCATAACACAACTGTTGCAGATCCGGCTTGCGCCAGAAAGCCGCGTTCAGCTTGGCCCAGACGTCGAAAGGGAACAGATCGAACGCCGGCACACCGACCCTGAACGCTCGCGGCGGGCCACTGGGCGGCTGGGGTAAATGGTGGTTTTCGACACGATTCAATGCATCGCTGTGGATAACTTTACTGGATGGAACCACAGGCAAATCCAGCCAATCTGTGGATAAGGCTGTGGGTAAGCCTGTTGAAAACCCTGTGGATACTTTTGTGGATATGTTTTTCAGCGGCAGGGTCGG
Organism: Pseudomonas sp. FW305-28; assembly: GCF_017351395.1. Classification (NCBI taxonomy): domain Bacteria; kingdom Pseudomonadati; phylum Pseudomonadota; class Gammaproteobacteria; order Pseudomonadales; family Pseudomonadaceae; genus Pseudomonas; species Pseudomonas sp. FW305-28. The sequence goes on along the minus strand of NZ_JACNDD010000008.1, from coordinate 42,125 downwards.
CGAGGACAGTTTCGCCACATAGGTGCCGTCCCCTACCCGCCCTTCGATGAAGCCCTCGGCGTAGAGCTGGTCGTAGGCCCGCACCACGCTGTTGCGCGAGATCGACAAGGCCGCCGCCAGGTCACGGCTGGCCGGCAGGCGCGTGCCGCTGGCCAGGCGTCCGTCCAGCACCCGGGTGCGCAACGCCTGGTAAAGCTGGCGGCTGAGCCCCTGGCGGCGGTCCAGCTCGATGCCGGCAGGGTTGAACGACAGTGGCGGCACGACGTTGTGCATGACAGCCCTCGCGAATGGACCTATCGAATTGGCCGGAAGTGGCTCTTACAACAGACCAATAGCCTGCCTAGGATGCTCGCATTCGCCAAGGAAAATCATCATGTACACCCCCAAAGCCTTTGCCGTCGAAGACTTGCCCCAATTGCACCAGATGATGGGCGATTGCCGCCTGGCCGTGCTCGTCACCCACGGTGAACACGGTTTGCAGGCCAGCCATCTGCCGCTGTTGCTGGACACGCAACAGGGGCCGAACGGTACCCTTTACGGGCACATGGCCCGGGCCAATCCACAATGGCGCGACTTGGAAGCCGGCACCGAGGCCCTGGTGATATTCGCCGGTGCCGAGGCCTACGTCAGCCCGGGTTTCTACCCGAGCAAAGCCGAACACGGCAAGGTCGTGCCGACCTGGAACTACGTGGCCGTACACGCCTACGGCAGCGCGGAGGTGTTCAGCGACGCGCAGCGCCTGCGCAACCTGGTCGGCGCCCTCACCGACCGCCACGAAACCGCTCGCGAGCAGCCGTGGAAAATCGACGATGCACCGGCCGAGTACATCGACAGCATGCTCAAGGCCATCGTCGGCTTCGCCCTGCCCATCCAGCGCCTGGAAGGCAAGCGCAAGCTCAGCCAGAACCGCAGCCCCGCGGATGTCGCCGGGGTACGCAACGGCCTTGCCGCCAGCCACGACCCGCAGGACCAGACGCTCGCGCGGCTGATGCCTGATCCATCGTCCAAGGAGTGAATATGAGCCAGATTGAAATCCGCCGCGTCAGCGCCAACGATCACGCCGCGTGGTTGCCGCTGTGGCAGGCCTACCTGCGTTTCTACAACACCGAGCTGCCGGAGGCGGTCAGCCAAAGCACCTGGCAGCGCTTGCTCGACGACCGCGAGCCCACCCACGCTGCCCTGGCCTGGAACGGCGACACGGCAGTCGGCCTGGTACATTTCATCTACCATCGCTCGAACTGGAGCATCGAGAACTCCTGCTACCTGCAAGACCTGCTGGTGACAGAACAGAGCCGTGGCACCGGTGTGGGTCGCCAGCTCATCGAATTCGTCTACACCACCGCCAAGGCCGATGGCTGCTGCAAGGTGCACTGGTTGACCCACGAAACCAACGCCACGGCGATCCAGCTGTACGAGCGCATCGCCGAGCGCCCAGGCTTCATTCAATTTCGCAAAGCCCTTTAAGGAGCCCCCCATGTCGTCTTCACTCGCTGATTGGAAAGGTGTCCCGGCGCCGTCTGCGCAGTTGCTCGAAGGGCGTTTCATCCGCCTGGAAAAACTCGATCCGGCGCGGCATGCCGACGGCCTGTGGCAAGCCCTCGAAGGGCCCGGGGCCGACCCGAAACTCTGGGATTACTTGCCCTATGGCCCGTTCAAGGATCGCGGCGCGTTCGATGCCTGGCTGAACAACCACGCCGCCAACACCGACCCGTATTTCTTCAGCGTGATCGACCGCGCCAGCGGCGAGGTGCAGGGCATTCTCAGCCTCATGTCCATCGTCCCGGCCCAGGGCCGTATCGAGATCGGCCACGTGACCTTCGGCGCGCCGATGCAGCGCTCGCCGAAAAGCACCGAGGCGGTCTACCTGCTGGCGAAGGAGTCTTTCGCCCTGGGTTACCGCCGGCTGGAGTGGAAGTGCAACAACGGCAACGCTCGCTCCAAATACGCCGCCGAACGGCTGGGGTTCACGTTCGAGGGTGTGTTCCGCCAGCACATGGTGGTCAAGGGCCAGAACCGCGACACCGCGTGGTATTCGATGCTGGATTCGGAATGGCCGGCCATTGGCGCCGGGTTCGAGCAGTGGTTGAGCGAGGCCAATCAGCGCGACGGCGGACAGGTGCGCAGCCTGGCGCAATGCCGCGCATAGGCTAAGTGACGGATGATCGCCAGCGCGAACCGCTTCGCGCTGGCGATCGATCAGGACGCGCTACTTCGGCTTGGACGGCTTCCTGCGCTCCAGGAACCCTGCGAGCGTTTCGTCGCTTACCCCGGGGCGGGCGTAGGGCCATGCCCATTGTGGTATCTCGCCATTGATATTCACATAGCGAGCCAGGTTCAACCGGCTGTGATCGGCACGATGGTTAGTGAATTGAAAGTTGTGGAGAAAGTGCTGGGCCTGTCTTTGGGTCACGACGTACGCGTCCATGATCAACTGGTGCGCCAGGGCTTCTTCCTCGACCAGGCTGTCGATCAAGGCTCGGGTAAACGCCGCCTCGGAACTTAGCGAACCCGCCCGCCCTAGGGCGAAGCGAATGTTTTCATCGGTGAACTGCGGCCCCATCAGGTCTTCCCAGATGCCCCTGGCGCTCTGGAGCGTGATACCGGGCATATTCTGTAGAGAGCCCCATATATCCGGCGTATCGAGCACGATGGCGATCCGGCTATTGGGAACGGGCCCACCGGCAACGCTGAACAGCCTGGCGATCGCCGCCATGTCACTGTCCTCGACATACCGGGTACCGCCAAGAAAGGTGAAGAAGTTCGACACTGCAGAGCGCTGATTGAACAGGCGACGCAGGTTCCGGTCATTGAACCGCCGCATCCAATCGATATCAATGCGGCCCCGGTTCGCCACTTCCTGATACCGGCTGCCGGCATACTCGGCAATCACCTGCAGGCGCGCATCGGATAACGCCGGGGTGCGTATCCATTGCGAAACGACATTCAAGGGCAGCAGCCCGCCCAGGTTGGAAGCAATCACCGGAGACTGCAGCAGGATATTGGCCCGCCGCAGCAAGATCGGGTAACGCCCAAGGACAACGGTCAACAGATCGACCAGGTCTTCAGCCCGGTCGTAATAGATAAACTGATCCAACAGGTCCGAAGCGTCGTCCATGACATCGCCGGTCTCGCGCTCGTATCGCGTCTTCACTTTTGCCAGATCGTCGCTTTCCACCAGAAGCGCGCCATTGAGCTGCTCCTCCATTTGCTCGTAGCTGAGGTGACCATGCAAGGCCTGGTCGTACTCAACATAGCCCAGGTGGTTCTTGGGGTGGTGATCGGTCAGCTCCCGGGCCCGGACGCCGTACTCGAGCATGATATGGAGCACGTCCTGGGACAGCATCAAATACTCATTGTTGAGCAGTTCGGTGACCTCCTGGTGCAGGACCGGTCCCAACAACGTGTCCTCGAAGAAGGTTCGCAGTGCTTGATCTTTCAACGAGTAAAAAGGCGTGCTGCTCAATGGCAGGCGAACGGGCGTGCGCGGCGACAGATAGCTGCCGATCAGGCGCAGCATCTCCGGTGGCAGGTTGGCACCTTCGGCCTGATTCAAGTAGCGGCGCCCCATGTCCAGGGCATACTGATTCAGGCGGTTCAAGACCGGTTGAAACAGACCCTGGGGATTGGGCGACCCAAAGACGATTTGCGTCAGGTCCAATACCGCCGACTCGCCCAACAAATTTTCCAGCGCCGGGGCGTTGTAAGCCAGTGCCTGTTGCATCGCAGTGGGCTGCGCCACCAGGTAGTTCCCCATCTCCGGATGCTGGTCGATGTAGTCGGCAATGTCATTGCGCAGTCGCTGCATCGTGAATCTTCGTTGCACCGGCCCCTCGTTCAGGCCCCGGGCGACCGCGTTGAAGAAGCAATTGCCGTCGGCCGGGAACAAGACTTCATGATCCTGGTCCAGCATCAACGTGTAGTGGTTTTCACCCGTGCGCAGCAGCACCACGTCGGTGCTCGATCTAAGCGGATGGGTGCGCATCGGATAGCCGACTTCATCCTGTCCCGGCGTAAAGCGTACGGACCAGTCCTGGTGCCCGCGCCTTTGATCGATGATCAACAGACTGCGGTTCTGCGGCCAATTCGGAAGGCGGGTGATGACGGACGGCACCAGATCCATGATCTCTACGTCCCATTGGTTGGGCGTACGGATCAGGTCGGAAACGGCGCGAAGCAACGAGGTGGCAGGTCGCTTGGGTGCCGACGGGCCCGCTTCAGGGGAACCTGGCTGCGACCGTTTGCCCCCGCCCATGCCAAACCCTACGGCACGCCACTCACCATCGGGCGCGCGCGCCACGGTGCTGCGCATCACGCCACTGGAGCGAATGTTCACCCCCGTGACAGGGTCGACGATGTTGGCCTCGGTAGCCCTGATCGGCGTGTTGTCGTGGACCCGGAACACCGTCCCATCAGGTTGGCGTACGAACACAGGCCGGGTCACGCTGCCGGTGGCGCCATCGGTAATCACCGGTCGATAGAAGCCCTGGGCATCGGCTGGCAGGCTCTGGATCAGCGTGGTATCCGCCACGGCATAGCGGCGATAAAGTGCCTCCTCCAGGGGCAATCCGATCGATGCTTCAGCCTGGCTCTGCTGCGCCGTTATTGCCCGGAATGAGGCCTGCCCTCGCAAGTTGACGCTCACGCCGCCGAAGCCTGTCGTGGTGCGGGTGTTTGCCACCCGATGGACGAATACCAGCGTTGCCAGGTCCGTCGGAACCCCGCCGGTCTTGACCACCAACAGGCCCGTGCGGATGGCACGCGTGAGCAGCTGGAACCCGGGAATCAGCAGCAGGCCGGCCAGGTCCATGACGATCTCCACCACCATCATCACGATCCGCGCCGCGGTTTGCAGGCCGATATCGCGGTTGCTGTTGGAGCGGTGGTCCGCGTAGGCACTGTGGAAATTGACGTGGGCCCGGTGAAGCTCTTCAAATACATCGCCGTTGAACAGATAGCCACGGATCAGTGGCCGACCGCGGTGCTGGCCCAGCGCACGCTTGATCTCCTCCTGGTCGAGGGTCGAAATGCGCGAGCGGAAATACGCTCGCCACTCTTGCTCTTGCAGCAACCCTGTGACGCCATCGCTCAGGTCGGCGAATTCGTGAAGGTCATTGCCATGAGGACTGTCCGGGAAGTAAACGCCCACGGTCCCCTTGATGTCCGGCCCGCTCTGGTCTGAAAGGATCAGCGCGCCGTCAATGGTGACCGCGTTGCCGATGGTGCCACGTTGCAAACCGACGGTTCCGCCCAGCAGCAGGCCATGGACGTGCACCCTGCGCCCACCTACCAGCGCACGTTTCGCAGCGCTGGGCGCTTGCAAGACCGCTTCCAGCCATTGCGCGACCAGCTTTTTCGATTTGGGTGGGTCGCACACTTCATCGATCACAGTGGCCTTGAACACTTCGTCGCCCTTGAGCACCGCCTCGTAGCCTTTGAACTCCAGACTGGCGCGGTAGGCGGTCTGCCAAGCAGCCTTGTATCGAGGCTGGTTCATTTGCTCGCGAAGCAGAATTTCGTAGTTGCCACCGGCATCGATGCTCGACGCCATCCTCGCCAGCTCACCGCCCGTCAAGGTGATCAGAAAACCGCTCGCCGGGTGACGCACCCGTTGTCCATGTTTATCGACCAGCTGGACCGCCAGCACTTCGCGCATGGCGTTGGGGTACTGCGGCGGGCGCAGGTTATCGAGCATCAACTGGGTCAGGCTGCTGACCCGCGACTGTCTCGGGTTGGCTGCATCACCGAAGGACAACCGGATCATGGTTCGATCAGGATCCAGGTCCAGGCGCGGATGGATGGTTCGCTGCAGGTATTGCCTGATCTTCTGGCGAGTGAATTGCACCAGCGTCGGAACATCGCTGCCCAGTGCATAGACCGCCTGGAATACCTGCCCTTCCAGACGGCGATAGCGGGCCTGCTCGGCAAATGTCGCCATTTTGTAGAAGCCGGGGCGACGGTTCTCCGCCAGGGTTTCCTGACGAGTCGCCAGTGGCCCGGCCAAGGACAACATGGGCAAACCCAAGGCGTCTTCGGCTCGTTGAGCGAACACGCTCACGGCGAGGGTTTCGTTGCCTGGCGCATTCAGGGCCCTGTCCAGCGCAGCGCTTTGGCTCTGCAACAGGTCCGCCGACGCCACTTCAAAGACATGCCCGGACAGCCCCACGGAGATATCCAGGATCGTGCGTTCCTGGCCCTGGACGCTGGGCCGCACGTGAGCGACCAGATCCTGGAATGAACGAAATCGCTGCAGCCCGTGCTCCAGGGAGTACAGGAACAGCGACTGCCTGTCGGTGAACTTGATCACCATTGCCGCGGGCCATTTCTGCGGTGAGGCCATGCCCTGGTCGAGCAGGACGGCATAGACATGGGGAATGGGCGCCCGTAGCAGCCGGTTCCTGTCAGCCTGGGAAGGATGGGTGGTGATGAGGTCCAGCAGGCGATCGTCATCGGCCTGCTGGATTCGCGCGGCTTGGCTGAGTGGAGCGGCAGGATCCCGATCCGCTTTATACAAGTTGAACAGGTGCTGGAATCGTTGGGAAAGCAATTGGGCGAGGACCGCTTCAGCCGTGGACGGTGCGGTCGTCTCGCTGGTGTCGCCCCGGTTCTTGCCCAGGCGAAAGCGCGCCAGCTCGTCACGGAACTGACGTATTACCCGCTCGTTCGCGGTGGGCCGGGGAAAATGGAACACCGACTCCAAGGCCCGTCGCATCTGCGCGTCCGGTTGCCGGGCGAATACGCTGTCGGCCTCCTCCAGCGAGTCCGGACGGGTGAAGAAGCCGACGCCACCGTTCGTGAAGTCAGGCGCGGTGTCGCTGAGCAAACCGTTGTGCAGGACATCGGTGAAACGCTCCGAGGACGTCAGGGTGCGGCCACCGGCCTGGTCCTTGGTGAAGCGGTTCACGTAGCAGTTATCCGGATCGATATCCGCGAGCAGCGATGGGCGGAATCTGTCGGCGGGAATCTTCGCCTTGAGCAGGCTGACCAGCAGGTTCCCAAGCACTCCGTCGAACGTGGGAAGGCCTGCAAACAACCGGGTGAGTTGAATCTGGTTGGTGTCCAGCAACTCCAGTTGCCTGAGTTGCACCTTTGCCTGGGCGCTGAGCGGTTCGCCCTGGGGGACGACGGCGTTGGCCGGGTCGCCTTTGGAGAAAGTAGCCATCTGAATGGTCCGGTTCTGATTGAAGAGTCCGGACCCTATCGCGCCGTTCGACCCGAAACGGCATACATATGTATGGCTTGGCTACGTCATTCAACGAAAAACGTAATCGCGGATGTCGCTCAGCTAAGCCACAGCCCCGTGGGAGCAAAGCTTGCTCGCGATTGCTGGGCACGAGCCAGTACCGGTGTCGACTGACTTATCCACTCGCGAGCAAGCTTTGCTCCCACAAGCTTTGCATCGTTTTGACGATTGATTCATTCATCTGCCGACATCGCCAGACGGCTCAACCCAGTTGCTGTGCCAATACCGCAATATGCTCCGGCCCGATCCCGCAGCAACCGCCCAAATGGCTGGCCCCGCGCTTGCGCCAGTCCGCCGCCCATTGCAGATAACCCGGTGGATCGAGGTCTTCGCGCAGCGGGTCCAACCCGTCGTTGGCGGTCGCTTCTTTGGGTTGCGGCGGAAAGGCGTTGGCGTAGGCGCCGATGTGGATCGCCACGCCCAGGCGCTCGAAGGTTTCACGGGCAGCGTCAATCGCCGCGCCGATCACTTCCGGTTGGCTGCAGTTGAACAACAGCACTTCGACGCCCAGTTCGGCCGCCACTGCCGCGGCGTCTGCCACCGGTTCGCCGGAGCGCAGGCGCGGCACTTCATCGGTGTCTTCGTCTTTCAGGGTGAACGACAGCCAGAACGGCTTGCCGTCCTTCGGCAACCCGGCGTGAATCGCCCGCGCTTCAACGGTCGAGCTTTGAGTCTCGGCCAGCCACAAATCGATGTGGGGGGCCAAGCCGTTTACCAGGGGCGCCAACAGTTCACTGGCGCGGGAAGCATCGAACAGATCCGGCCGATAGGAACCGAACAGCGGCGGCAACGACCCGGCCACGCGCACCGCTTTGCCTGAGGCCTGCACCGCCCGTTGCGCCAACTCGCCAGCCAATGCGGCCAGGGCCTGGCCTTCGGCGGCGAAACGCGCTTCGCCAATATGGAACGGCACCACCGCATAGCTGTTGCTGGTGATCACGTTGGCGCCGCTGGCGATGTAGGCCGCGTGCACGGCTTCAACCGCCTGGGGCGCTTCGCTCAAGGCCAGGGCCGACCACTCGGGCTGGCGGAACGGCGCGCCCCGGCGTTGCAGTTCGCGGCCCATGCCGCCATCGAGAATGACTGTCGTTGCTGCGCCCATATGCGATTCACTCATAAGCTTATGAAAAATACTCACTACCGGAGTTGTTCTTATAACTATTTAATACGCACCATTCAGAGAACTACAACTTATTTTTCTAACAGGGCCTTCACATGAAACGACAACCATTGCTGGCCCTGGGCCTGACGCTGCTGGCCGCCTCTTCGCAAGCGTTTGCCGGTGCCACGCTGGATCGCATCGAACAGAAAAAAGAACTGGTCGGCGTATTGATGGAAAGCTATCCGCCCTTCTCGTTCCTCAACGATCAGAACCAGCTCGACGGGTTCGACGTCGACGTGGCCAAGGCCGTGGCGCAGAAACTGGGGGTGAAGCTGCGCCTGGAGACGCCGTCCTGGGACGTGATCGCGGCCGGTCACTGGAGCGGGCGCTATGACATCTGCATCTGCTCCATGACGCCGAGCAAGGCCCGCGCCGAAGTGTTCGACTTCCCGGTGCAGTACTACGCTTCGCCCGCGGTGATCGTGGTCAACGCCAAGGACGACCGTATCCACGGCGCCAAGGACTTGAGTGGCAAGAAAGTCGGCCTCACCAGCGCCTCCAGCTACGAAAGCTACCTGAACAAGAACCTGGTGATCGAAGGCGCCGAGGATACCCAACTGAGCTATCCGTTCGAGGACGTGCAGATCGCCCCGTACGACACCGACAACGTGGCGTTCCAGGACCTGGGCCTGGGCGCCGGGGTGCGCCTGGACGCAGTGCTGACCAACCTGGTGACGGCACAGCCGCGCCTGACCGAAGACAAGCGCTTCAAGCTGGCCGGCGAGCCGCTCTATTCAGAACCGAACTCGGTGGCCATCGAAAAAGGCGACGCCCAATGGGACAGCAAGGTGCGTGAAGTCTTCGCCCAGTTGAAACAGGACGGCACCTTGAGCAAACTCTCGCAAAAATGGATCGGCGCCGACATCACCCAATGACTTCTTTTCCACCCCCTCAGCCACCGCCATCGGTGGCTGAGTCACGCCTGCAAAAAATCTTCGGTTTTCGCACCCGGCTGTACCTGACCTGGGCGGCCATGCTGGTGCTGTTCGCGAGCTTCTTCCTGAGCTTCGACCTGAAGTTCTCCATCATCCTCGACAAACTGCCGAACCTGTTGGGTGTGCACCTGGCGCCCAATGGCTTTTTGCAGGGTGCGGTGCTGACGTTGTTCCTGTGCCTGTGCTCGATCGTCGCCTCGTCATTGCTGGGCTTCATCACCGCCCTGGCGCGGCTGTCCAGCAGTGCGGTGGCGTTCGGCATCGCCAGTTTCTACGCGTCGTTCTTTCGCGGCACGCCCCTGCTGATCCAGATCCTGCTGATCTACCTGGGCCTGCCCCAACTGGGCGTAGTCCCGGGCGCCATCGCCGCCGGGATCATCGCCCTGTCGCTGAACTACGGCGCCTACCTGAGCGAAATCTTCCGCGCCGGCATCCTCGGCGTCCCCAACGGCCAACGCGAAGCCTCCCTCGCCCTGGGCCTGAGCGAAACCGTGATCTTCTGGCGCGTCACCCTGCCCCAGGCCATGCGCACCATCATCCCGCCGACCACCAACCAATTCATCTCGATGCTCAAGGATTCTTCGCTGATCTCGGTGATGGGGGTCTGGGAGGTGATGTTCCTGGCGCAGTCCTATGGTCGTTCCAGCTATCGCTACATCGAAATGCTCACCACGGCGGCGATCATTTACTGGTTGATGTCCATTGCGCTGGAGCTGATCCAGGCGCGGATGGAGCGGCATTATGGGAAGGCGTATCTGAATAACCGCTGAGCCGTTGCCAGCGTTGCCGGTATGACTCACTCACATGGCACGGTACAAAAACCTGTGGGAGAGAGCTTGCTCGCGATGACGTAGGCACAGCCAACATCATCGCAAGCTGCCTCACCGCCATCGCGAGCAAGCTCGCTCCCACAGGAGATACGCGTTCATTTCTAACCATGCACACCGAGCCTAGGCGAGGTGCCGAGTGGTGAGGCATTGCTCCGTCAAATGCCGGTCAAATAGAAAGGTCCGTACGGGCTGTAAGGCAAAGCTTCGAACCATGAAAGCCAACGAACCGCCACGCTGATCGCAGCACAAGCAGCCTACAGATTTCATCCGCCGAATCTTTCCCACGGCGAGAAAGTGGCTGGCATCGCCGCCCAGGGTGAAATTTTTAAAGTGCGACCTCCTTCATGAGAGGTCGCATTCGATGCCTACCCAACACCTGTTCCTGCCCCAACACCTCGCGCTGGCCATAGCCTTGGTACTTGGCTGTGCCGAGGTTTCGACAGCTCAGCCAGTTACCGGGGAAACCCGCCCCTTCGAAACAACCGCCGAGATGCAGGCTCGTCTCAAGGCGTTCGCGGATAAGCCGGATACAAATATCGATAGAGTCATCAAAGCCCGGGAAACGCCCCTGTCCAAGGACGACAGCAATGATCTGGTGGTTGTCAGCAGGCAAGGCGAACTCATCGGGCTCACCGACGGTGGCGGCGGTGCCAATGTCTTGCAACTGGAGATCGCCAAGGGCGGCGAGTTAGGCGAGATACGCAATATCCAGGATGTGTATTTGAAGCGAGGCGAATGGTCGAACGGCAAGGATTTCGACAGCCGCAGCCTGATTGATTCGAACGCCAAATTGATCAACACCGGCCGTATCGGTGGTGCGGTTCACGTTCTGGGTGAGTTCGCGAACCAGGGCTTCGTCGCCGGGCCGGTCTTCGTGGGGAAAAAGGCCAGGTTCAGCGGCAGCGGAACGGTCGACGCGCTGGACGTAGCGGGCTCGCTGGAAGTCGGCCCTGACATGGGTGCCCCTTCAGTGGTCAACGACCTCAGGTTTTCCAAGGGCGCGACGCTGGTCTATGGCATCGACGCAAAGAAAGGCAGCGCCACGATCAAGGTCGGCGGCACCGCCACCCTGGACAATGCCATCTTGAAAATCGCAGCCGTACCGGGCGAATACATCGACACGAGCAGACACATCGTGATCGACGCGGATACGGTCGAGGGGGAATTCGGGAAGATCGTCAATGACCTTGCGTACATGACGGCTACAGTGGACTACACCACAGGAAAACAGGTCGGCCTGACCTACACACGTAACAATGTCCCGCTCGAACAGACCGCGACCACTGATAGCGGCCAGGCACTTGCAGCCAGCATCCTGGCGCCAGCCCCAGAAACCGTCGCCACGGCAACAGCCCCACAACCGCCTGCCACCGAGCCGCCACCCCATCACGTCACACCCAAGCCCGCGGAGCCCGCAAAAATCGCCCGCGCCACGCCCACTCCCGCCAGCCAAGCGCAAACCACCCAACCGGGCCCCAAACCCAACGCCGCCATCAACGCCCTGCTCGGCAGCAACCGGGTCACCGCCGCCGATGCCCTCGACCAGTTGAGCGGATACGACACAGCTGACCTGGGCAACGCTACCCTGAGCAGTGTCGCGCCCATCAGCACCGGGATACTCGCGGCCATGGGCCAGAACACTTCGCAGAGCGCCCATGGCAATGGGCAGGTCTGGGTCCAGGCCATCGGCAACAGTGGCCGCATTGGTAAGCATCTGGACGACTACGCGCTAAAGCATTCGACAACCGGTTTGCTGCTGGGAACCGACTGGGCGATCAACCCGACTTGGCGCTTGGGGGTCATCGGCGCCAAGAGCGAGACCCGGCTGGACGGTCATCGATTCGATGGCCGGCTCGACAGTTGGCATGTCGGCGCCTATGCCTTGCGCCAGGATGGGCCGCTGGCGCTACGCCTGGGCGCGGTGTATGGCGATCACGACGGCAGCACCAAGCGCCACGTGGCTTTCAACGGTTTCAGCGATCGACTCAAAGGTCGTTACGACGCCAACACGCAGCAGGTCTTCGGGCAAGTCGGCTACAACCTGGACGTCGGGCATTTCGATATCGAGCCCTATGTCCAGTTGGGTTACCAGCGCTACCAACGCGATCGCTTCACGGAGAAAGGTGGCGACGCGGCGCTGCGGTTCGAGAGCCAGACCCAAGACCACTACACCAGCGAGCTGGGCCTGCACCTCGCCCGCCCCTTCGTTCTTGACCAGGGAGCGCGGTTGACGCCGCGCCTGAATGTCGGCTGGAAACACCTCTATGGCGACGTCCGAGGCAGTTCTCGGCAACGCCTGGTCGACGGCGGCAAGGCCTATACCGTCGAGGGCATCGAGCTGGACCGGGACAGCTTGCTCCTGGAAGCCGGCCTGGACCTGGCCGTTTCGCCACGACACACATTGGGGGTGAGCTACCAGGGCGAAACCGGCCAGGACAATCGCAACGGCGCGCTGATGGGGCAATGGCGGATGATGTTCTGACTCATTTTCGGCAGACACCACCCTCCCCTGTGGGAGCAAAGCTTGCTCCCACAGGCTCGCTCCCACAAAGGACTGCGGAAAATGGGCAAAAAAAAAGGGGAGCACATGCCCCCCCGAGGTTAAAACGTTGTATCGAGGCTGTTCAGTCAGCCTTCGATCTCGATCAGGATCTCGCCCGGGTTGACCCGGTCGCCCTTGGCCACATGAATGGCGGTGACCTTGCCGGCGATGGCCGCCTGCACTTCGGTTTCCATCTTCATGGCTTCGGTGATCAGCACCGCTTGGCCGGCCTTCACCACGTCGCCCTCCTTGACCAGGACATCGACGATGTTGCCCGGCATGGTGGTGCTGACATGGCCCGGCGCAGTGGCTTGCTTGCGCTTGCTGCTGCCGCCGCTGACAAACTCATTGAGCGGTTCGAACACGACCTCTTCCGGCATGCCATCGATGGACAGGTAGAAGTGACGCTTGCCTTCGGCCTTGACGCCCACACCGGTGATGTCGACGCGGTAGGTTTCCCCGTGAACGTCGATGACGAACTCGGTCGGCACACCTTCGCCGCCCGCGGAGCTGACGCTGCCCGCCTCGGGGATCGGCAGCAGCACTTCCGGGGTCAGGGTGCCGGCGTCGCGTTCTTCGAGGAACTTGCGACCGATGTCCGGGAACATGGCATAGGTCAGCACGTCCTCTTCGGACTTGGCCAGCGCACCGATTTCGCCACGCAGCTTGGTCATTTCCGGCTTGAGCAAATCGGCCGGACGCACGTCGATCACCTCTTCGCTGCCGATGGCCTGGCGACGCAGCTTTTCACTCACCGAACCCGGCGCCTTGCCGTAGCCGCCCTGCAGATAGAGCTTCACTTCGTTGGTGATGGTCTTGTAGCGCTCACCGGCCAACACGTTGAAGAACGCCTGGGTGCCGACGATCTGCGAGGTCGGGGTCACCAGCGGCGGGAAGCCGAGGTCTTCGCGCACCCGCGGGATCTCCGCCAGCACTTCGTTCATCCGGTTCAGTGCGCCCTGCTCTTTCAACTGGTTGGCGAGGTTGGAGATCATCCCGCCTGGTACCTGGTTGACCTGGACGCGGGTGTCCACGGCGGTGAACTCGCTTTCGAACTGGTGGTACTTCTTGCGCACGGCGTAGAAGTACAGGCCGATTTCCTGCAACAGCTCCAGGTCCAGACCCGTGTCGAATTCACTGCCTTTAAGGGCCGCGACCATCGATTCGGTGCCCGGATGGCTGGTGCCCCAGGCGAAGCTGGAGATCGCAGTGTCAATGTGATCGGCACCGTTTTCGATGGCCTTGAGCTGGCACATCGCGGCCAGGCCGGCGGTGTCGTGGGAGTGGATGAACACCGGCAACGATTGCTCGGCCTTCAGCGCTTTCACCAGTTCGCCAGTGGCATACGGGGTCAGCAGGCCGGCCATGTCCTTGATCGCCACCGAGTCGCAACCCATGGCTTCCATCTGCTTGGCCTGGGCCACGAACGCCTCGATGGTGTGCACCGGGCTGGTGGTGTAGGCGATGGTGCCCTGGGCGTGCTTGCCGGCGGCCTTCACCGCTTCGATGGCGACCCGCAGGTTACGCACGTCGTTCATCGCATCGAAAATACGGAACACGTCGATGCCGTTGACAGCGGCCTTGGCCACGAACGCCTTGACCACATCATCGCTGTAATGGCGGTAGCCCAGCAGGTTCTGGCCGCGCAGGAGCATCTGCAAGCGAGTGTTGGGCAGCGCCGCGCGCAGTTGGCGCAGGCGCTCCCACGGGTCTTCCTTGAGGAAGCGCACGCAGGCGTCGAATGTCGCGCCGCCCCAGACTTCCAGCGACCAATAGCCGACTTTGTCGAGCTTGTCGCAGATCGGCAGCATGTCTTCGGTGCGCATGCGGGTAGCGAGCAGCGATTGGTGGGCGTCGCGCAGGATTGTGTCGGTAACAAAGATCTTCTTGGACATGGTCATACTTTCCTTACAGGCCTGCGTGGGCGGCAATGGCGGCGGCGATGGCCAGGGCCAGCTCTTCGGGTTTGCGCTTGATCGAGTAGTTGGTCAGTTCAGGGTGGCTTTCAACGAAGCTGGTATTGAACTGGCCGCTGCGGAATTCCGGATTGCGCAGGATCTCCTGGTAATACGCGGCGGTGGTCTTGACCCCCTGCAGGCGCATGTCATCCAGGGCTCGCAGGCCACGGTCCATCGCTTCTTCCCAGGTCAACGCCCAGACCACCAGTTTCAGGCACATCGAATCGTAGAACGGCGGAATGGTGTAGCCGGTGTAGATCGCCGTGTCGGTGCGCACACCCGGGCCGCCAGGGGCGTAGTAGCGGGTGATCTTGCCGAAGCTGGGCAGGAAATTGTTTTTCGGGTCCTCGGCGTTGATCCGGAACTGCAACGCGAAACCCCGGTGCAGGATGTCTTCCTGCTTGACCGACAGTGGCAGCCCGGAAGCGATGCGGATCTGTTCGCGAACGATGTCGATACCGGTGATTTCTTCGGTGATGGTGTGTTCCACCTGCACCCGAGTGTTCATCTCCATGAAGTACACCTCGCCTTCGGCGAGCAGGAACTCCACGGTTCCGGCATTCTCGTAGCCCACGGCCTTGGCCGCGCGCACCGACAGGTCGCCGATGTAGGCGCGCTGCTCGGGGGTCAGCTGCGGGCTCGGGGCGATTTCGATCAGCTTCTGGTTGCGGCGTTGGATCGAGCAATCACGCTCGAACAGGTGCACCACGTTGCCGAAACTGTCCCCCAGGATCTGCGCTTCGATGTGCTTGGGGTTGACGATGCATTTTTCCAGGAACACTTCCGCCGAACCGAATGCCTTGGTGGCTTCGGAGATGACCCGGGGGAAGGCCTGTTCCAGTTCTTCCCGACTGTTGCAGCGACGGATGCCGCGACCGCCGCCGCCAGACGTGGCCTTGAGCATCACCGGGTAACCGATCCGATCACCTTCGGTCAGCGCTTCTTCAATGCCCGATACGTTGCCTTCGGTGCCTGGCGTGACCGGCACACCGGCCTTGATCATGCTGCGGCGCGCTTCGGTCTTGTCGCCCATGCGGCGAATGACTTCCGCCGACGGGCCAATGAATTTGATGCCGCGTTCAGCGCAGATGTCCGCCAGTTCGGCGTTTTCCGAAAGGAAACCGTAACCGGGGTGCAAGGCATCGCAGCCGGTTTCCACCGCCAGGTTCACCAGTTTGCGCGGGTTGAGGTAGCCGGCCAGCGGATCGGCGCCGATGCTGTGGGCCTCGTCCGCACGCTTGACATGCAACGCATGACGGTCCGCGTCGGAGTAGACCGCGACCGAGCGAATGCCCATCTCGGCGCAAGCGCGCACGATGCGGACGGCAATCTCACCACGGTTGGCGATCAGGATCTTTGTTATCAATTGGAGGTTCCCTTGAGCCGGTGATACCACGGCCTGAGGTCCAGGCCGACGCGTGACCAGATGTAACAATTGGTCGCAGCTCCACACTAGTCCTGGCTGTGGATTAACAAAAATGAATAATTATTGGGTCATGCATAAGCAAAGACTTATAGTTGCGTTACCCGCCCCACCCCAGAGTGCTTAGAAAATGCGTAAGTCATTGATGCGTATGACATTGCGTCAATTGCAGATTTTCAACGAGGTGTGCGACCTGAGGTCTTACAGCCGTGCAGCCGACGAAATGTCTCTCACACAACCGGCCGTTAGCCTACAGATTCGCTCCCTGGAAGAGCTGATTGGCCAGCCGCTGTTCGAGTATGTCGGCAAGAAACTCTACATGACCGAAGCCGCCGAAGCCCTGCAACGTGCCAGCCGAGACATCTTCGGGCGCCTGGAAAACCTCGATATGCAGCTCTCGGACATGCAGGGGTCGCTGCAAGGCCAATTGAAGCTGGCGGTGGAGTCCAGCGCCAAGTACTTCGTCCCGCATCTGTTCGCCGCGTTCAAGCGCCAGCATCCGGAGGTCAATCTGAACCTCACGGTGGTCAACCGGGGCCAGGTCATCCGCCGCCTCTCGGACAACCGTGACGACCTGGTGATCATGTCCATGGTGCCCCAGGACATGGGCCTGGAGTTCCTGCCCTTCCTCAACAATCCGATCGTCGCCGTGGCGCCACCCGATCATCCGCTGAGCCACCTGGGTCCGCTGCGCTTGCAGGACCTGGAGCCCTACACGCTGCTGTTGCGCGAACCGGGGTCCGGCACACGACTGGCCTGCGAGGAATACTTCAAGGAGAAACGGGTGCACTTCACCCAGACGCTGGAAGTGGCGTCGGCGGAGGCCCAGCGCGAATGCGTGGTGGCCGGGCTGGGCGTGGCGCTGTTGACGCGCCACGCCGTGAGCCGGGAGCTGTCGTCCGGCGCACTCATCGAGCTGCCGGTGGAGGAATTGCCGCTGTACCGCAGTTGGTGCCTGGTGCAGGCCAGGGCCAAGCGCCTGTCACCGGTGGCCCACGCCTTCCTGGCGTTCGTGCGCGGCGAGCGCGCTCAGATCATTGGCCTGGTTGAGCGTTTCGACGGGAAACCGCCGACGATGCCTGCCAGTAATTGAACTCTGCCGCGTCAGGAAATTCGCTGATCTCGGCCAGGAGCTGGCGCTGCTCATAGCGGTCTTCGATGGCGCGACGGAACGCCATGCGGCGCTGATCTTCCTGCTGACGACGGGTTTTGACGGCGCTGCGTTCTTCGTAGGACTGGGTCATGTCGAGACTCCCAAGACGTATACGGGAGTTTCACGATGAAGGCGCGCGATGACCGTTTGGCGGCGCGGGGGTTACAGAACGATGAATTCGGGCGGATGACACCCTGTGGCGAGGGAGCTTGCTCCCGCTCGGCTGCGCAGCAGTCGCACCTGCCAATGCGGCGTGTCTGGATAATCGTTTGGGGGTCGCTTCGCAACCCAGCGGGAGCAAGCTCCCTCGCCACAGAAGCCCCAAGTTTCAAGACCGGGGCTCAGTCGTCCAGCGCCTTCACCGACTTGGGCGACAGCCGCAGGCTGCGAAGGCTGCGCTTCACGCTCTTGAGGTGGTTGACCAGGCTCGGGCCACGGGCCATGGCGACGCCCATTGCCAAGACGTCGATCACCACCAGGTGGGCGATGCGCGAGGTCAGCGGCGTATAGATCTCGGTGTCTTCATGCACGTCGATGGCCAGGTTCACCGTGGACAGCTCCGCCAGTGGCGTCTGGCTCGGGCACAAGGTGATCAGCGAGGCACCGCTTTCACGCACCAGGTTCGCGGTGATCAGCAGATCCTTGGAACGCCCCGACTGGGAAATACAGATCGCCACATCGGTGGGTTTCAACGTCACCGCCGACATGGCTTGCATGTGCGGGTCGGAATAGGCTGCCGCCGTGAGCAGCAACCGGAAGAACTTGTGCTGGGCATCGGCCGCCACCGCGCCCGAAGCGCCGAAACCATAGAATTCGACACGCTGGGCCTGGGACATGGCCGTGACGGCTTTTTGCAACGCCACCGGGTCAAGCTTCTCGCGAACCTCCATCAGCGTATGCAGGGTGGTGTCGAAGATTTTCAGGCTGTAGTCCGCCACCGAGTCATCTTCATGGATCGCAAACTGACCGAAGCTCGCCCCGGCGGCCAGGCTTTGCGCCAGCTTGAGTTTCAGGTCCTGGAAACCCGAGCAACCGATGGCCCGGCAGAAGCGCACGATGGTCGGTTCGCTGATGCCGACGCTGTGGGCAAGATCGGCCATGGAGCTATGCATCACGGCCGCGGGATCAAGCAGTACGTGATCGGCGACTTTCAGCTCCGACTTGCGCAGCAAGTGGCGTGACTGGGCGATGTGTTGCAACAGGTTCAAGGGGCTGGACTCTTGTTATGGGCAAATGCCGGGATGTAGCAAGCTTGTAGTTATACTACAAGAATTGGCGCTTTGCCCGTCCAAAACGTAACTGGATTGCCGCGCCGCCCCTTTGTTTTGGCCGAGGATCGCCAGATGTAGCAGCCTGGACCGTAGCGCCAACCCTCTGCGCTGCCGATCGGTTGATCCCCAGACGCGACCTGAGCCTCTGGCTGGGGGAAAACCATCTATTCAATCACTGACTACTTCCCCAACAACATACTCCGGCCGTCATCGATAATATGACCCACGAAAAATCTGACAACTCACTCAACAACTAACTTCTTCTTACAATCCCAATCGCAATTTCCCAGACACTATCAAGTCAAAGTCGATATATTGGCTCCCGCAGGACGCAATCAACTAACTACAGGAGTTACTATCATGAAAATCACAACTAAAGATTGGACCGCACAAATCGATCGCATGCCAGGTGCCGCGTCGTTCCGTACCTTTGGCACTGTAACCGTACCCCACACCGGCATTACGCCAACGCTGGTACGAAGCCCAATGCAGGACAAGTCCTTTGATCTGCGACTGGAATTGAAACTTGAATCTTCCACTGAAGTTTCGCTGCCGGTCATAACCGACAAAGTCGTCGAATACAAAGTACCCGGCGAGTCTCATGTCACCGGCGTGAGCATTTTTTTCGAAGGGCAGTTGCTGCATCACATTGATGACGTACTCGTGACCAACTAAGCGCATGTTAATAACTTCCCGCCAGACACTAAAAGCGTCTGGCGGGAAGTTCCAATCGAGGATCTGACTCATTCAGTCAAGTGTTGCATCCGCAACAACCCGGCCAGCCCATCAGCTTCCACTGGCCGACTGATCAGATACCCCTGCACCTCATCGCAACGCTCGTTCCTGAGGAAATCGAGCTGCTCCTGCCGCTCGACGCCTTCGGCCACTACCTTGAGCGACAGCCCATGGGCCATTGCGATGATTGCCCGGGTAATGGCGGTATCCACGCTGCCCTCGCCCAGCCCGCGAATGAATGCCTGGTCGATCTTCACGTAGTCCACCGGGATACGTTTGAGGTAGCTCAGGGATGAGTAGCCGGTGCCAAAATCGTCGATCGCCAGTTTGACCCCAAGATCACGCAATTGCTGGAATGTGGCGATGATGTGTTCGACGCTGTCGAGCAACTGGCTCTCGGTCAACTCCAGCTCCAGGTACTGGGGCGCCAGACCGGTTTCTTCCAGCACTTGTCGCACCAGGCTGACCAGCTTGCCCTGGCGCAATTGATGCACCGACAGATTGACCGACACCCTGATCGGCTCGAGCCCCTGGCGCTGCCATTCGCACGCCTGCCAACAGGCCTGGCGCAACACGAACTCGCCAATCGGCCCGATCAACCCGGTCTCTTCGGCCAGGCCGATGAAATCCCCCGGCGGAACCCGCCCCATGGCCGGATGATCCCAGCGCACCAGCGCCTCGGCGGCGTTCAGGCGACCGGTCGCCAGGCACAGTTTCGGCTGATAAAAGACCGTCAGTTGTTGCTCTTCCAAGGCCTTGCGCAGTTGGTTTTCCAGTTGCAGGCGCTCCAGCGTGCTGGCCTGGAGGCTCTCGGTGTAGAACTGGAAGTTGTTGCCCCCCAAATGCTTGGCGTGCTGCATGGCCATGTTCGCCTGGCTGACCAGCGTGGCAATTTCCCGCGTGTTGTCAGGCAACAAGCTGATGCCGATGGAAGCACTGAGCACCAGCTCATGGCCCTCGATGGTCAGCGGCACGCGCAGCTTGGAAGCCAATCGGGTCGCCACCCGCGCCAGGCTTGAAAGGTTGCCGTAGGCATCGAACAACACCGCAAACTCATCGCCGGATAACCGGGCGATGGTATCCGCCTCGGGCAGTGCATTGATCAGGCGCCGCGCCATTTTCTGCAACAACTGGTCGGCGATGTCATGGCCGAGGCTGTCGTTGAGCAATTTGAAACGGTCCAGGTTGATATGCAGCAACGCCAGGCTGCGCCGTCCACCCTGGCGCACCCGCTGATGCGCTTCGTTCAGGCGTTCGCGAAACAGCGAACGATTCGCCAACCCAGTCAATTCGTCGTAATGGGTCAGGTAGCGCATCCGCTCTTCGGATTCGCGCCGTGCCGAAAGATCGGCGAAGAAGCCCACGATATGGCTGACATTTCCCCGAGCATCGCGCACGACGTTCAGTTGCAGCCACTGCGGATACAGCTCGCCGTTGGCCCGCGCCTCCACCAACTCACCCTGCCAGGTGCCGTGCTGCTTGAGCGATTGGCGAATGACGGGGTAGTGCCGGCGCGCATCGCGGCTGCACGGCAGGTCGACCACGTTGCGCCCAAGCATGTCCTCGATATTGAAACCGGTGACCCGCGTGAACGCCTGATTGGCGGCGAGCAGCAGGTAGTTGGGGTCGAAAATCACAATGCCTTCGCTGGCGGCCTCGAACACCGTGGCCGCCAGCTGGCGTTGCTGCTCGAGTTCCTTGCTGGCGCTGATGTCGCGCCGGGTGCCGACCATGCGCAGCACCCGTCCGCTCGCGCTCCGCTCCACGGCCCGGCCGCGGTCTTCGATCCAGACCCAGTGACCATCGCCATGACGCACACGGTATTCGATCTGGTAATCCTCGCTGCGACCCTTGAGGTGTTCGACCAGGGCCCGCTTGAGCGCCGGCACGTCCTGGGGGTGCAGGCGCGGGGTGAGGTGGCTGAGCATCGCCGTGACGTATTCGGGCTCCAGGCCGAACAACTCCTTGAGCTGGGTGTGATGGACTTCGTCAGTCTGCAGGTTCCAGTCCCACAACCCCAGCTCACTGGCCTTGAGGGCCAGGGCCAGGCGCGCCTCGCTCTTGCTCAGGGCCTGGCTGGCGACCTCCAGTTCAAGGCTGCGTTGCGCGACCCGCGCCTCCAGGCCAACCTGGGCCGCCCGCAGTTTCTCCTCGGCCGAGCGACGTTGCTCGACCTCCCGGGCCAGTGCCTCGTTGAGCAACGCACTGCGGGTTTGGGTTTGCTGCAGATGCTCGATCAGGGCCTGGTTCTGGAAGCGGCGCAGCATGCCACTCTGGATCAAGCGATTGACTTGCCAGGCCACTACGCTCAGGGAAACCAGCACGATCAGCCCCAGCCAGCCCCACCCATGTTGCTGCTCATCGCCGCCCCAGAAGAGATAACCGATGGCCGGTAACAGGCAGGGCAAGGTGAAGGACAGGAACGCTGGAAGGCTCACGGCATAGGCCACACTGGCCGACAGCACCGCCGCGCCAATCAGGCCGAACACCCAGGCCTGCTGCTGGAAGCTGTCGGCCGGGACCAGCGCGATGCCCGCCCCGGCCAGCGTCAGGCCGGTCATCGCCGAGCCCAGCAAAAACATGCGCAACCAGATCGGATGCGCCTGGCGGCTTGGCATCGCCGAATCGAAAGCTGCCACTTGGATCACCCGCAGCGCCACCAGCGACAACAACCAGACGAGCCAGACGCTGACCAGGAAATAGCGCCGCGGCTCCCATAACAGCGCGGCGCAGACCAGGCCATTGAGCAGCATGAACAGCGTAGGCAGCAGTGAGCCTTGATACAACAGACGTGTTCGCTCGACCGCCATCTCCGTGGCGTACTGCTTGCAGATGACCCGCGGTTCCACACAGGGGCCCGCCGGATCGGAATTGAGGGTCATTGGCACTGTTCTTGTTCTTATTCAGTCAAGCGTGGAGAACCCGAAACGAGCACCGAGCATACACAAGCCATGGGCCATCCCACACTGCCCCAGCTCATAAAAACCAGGAAAAAAGTCGCTATTTCATTGGGTGGCGCCACTCCCGAGCGAGTCCCGCCAACGCCTGTAGCCTGTGACCCGCCGGTCATCACCAAGCGGTCTTTCTATCGGCTGATGCAAAGCTCGGTTTGCCCGGGGTGACGCCGCACCCTAGAATGCCCCGATGCGCGATGATCTCTCCCTTCTGCTGAACTCCCTCAACGATGCCCAACGTCAGGCCGTAGCTGCCTCCGTGGGTCGTCAGTTGGTCCTGGCCGGTGCCGGCTCCGGTAAAACCCGAGTGCTGGTGCACCGTATCGCCTGGTTGATCCAGGTCGAGAACGCCTCGCCCCATTCGATCCTGTCGGTGACGTTCACCAACAAGGCCGCGGCCGAGATGCGCCATCGCATCGAACAACTGATGGGCATCAATCCCGCCGGCATGTGGGTCGGCACCTTCCACGGCCTGGCGCACCGCTTGTTGCGGGCGCATTGGCAGGAAGCCGGGCTGAGCCAGACCTTCCAGATCCTGGACAGCGACGACCAGCAGCGCCTGGTCAAGCGGGTGATCCGCGAGCTGGGCCTGGACGAGCAACGCTGGCCCGCGCGCCAGGCCCAATGGTTCATCAACGGCCAGAAAGACGAAGGTCTGCGCCCGCAGCACATCCAGGCCAGCGGCGACTTGTTCCTGGCGACCATGCGCAGCATCTACGAAGCCTACGAGGCGGCGTGCCAGCGTGCCGGGGTGATCGACTTTTCCGAGCTGCTGCTACGGGCCCTGGACCTGTGGCGCGACCACCCAGGCCTGCTGGCCCACTATCAGAAGCGCTTCCGGCATGTACTGGTGGACGAATTCCAGGACACCAACGCCGTGCAATACGCCTGGTTGCGCCTGCTCGCCAAGGGCGGCGACAGCCTGATGGTGGTGGGTGACGACGATCAGTCGATCTACGGCTGGCGCGGCGCCAAGATCGAGAACATTCACCAGTACTCGGCGGACTTCCCTGACGCCGAAGTCATCCGCCTGGAACAGAACTACCGCTCGACCGCCGGCATCCTCAAGGCCGCCAACGCCCTGATCGCCAACAATACCGGGCGCCTGGGCAAGGAACTGTGGACCGACGGCGGCGAAGGCGAGGCGATCAACCTCTACGCCGCCTTCAACGAACACGATGAAGCCCGCTACGTGGTGGAAACCATCGAGAGCGCGCTGAAAACCGGCCTGGCCCGCAGCGACATTGCCATCCTGTACCGTTCCAACGCCCAATCGCGGGTGCTGGAAGAAGCGTTGCTGCGCGAACGGATCCCCTACCGCATCTATGGCGGCCAGCGCTTTTTCGAACGTGCTGAAATCAAGAACGCCATGGCCTACCTGCGCCTGCTCGAAGGTCGTGGCAACGACGCGGCCCTGGAGCGGGTGATCAACGTGCCGACGCGAGGCATCGGCGAGAAAACCGTCGAAGCGATTCGCGATCACGCGCGCCACAGCCACGTGTCCATGTGGGAAGCCATGCGCCAACTGGTGGCCAACAAAGGCGTGACCGGTCGCGCCGCCGGCGCCCTGAAGGCCTTCATGGACCTGATCGAAGACCTGGCCGCCAAGTGCGGGGAGATGCCTCTGCACTTGATGACCCAGACCGTCATCGAGCAGTCCGGCCTGATCGCCTACCACGAAGCGGAAAAAGGCGAGAAAGGCCAGGCCCGGGTGGAAAACCTCGAGGAGCTGGTCAGCGCCGCGCGCAACTTCGAGAACACCGAAGAAGACGAAGACCTGTCGCCGCTGTCGGCCTTCCTGGGTCACGCCTCCCTGGAGGCCGGCGACACCCAGGCCGACGAACATGAAGACAGCATCCAGCTGATGACCCTGCACAGCGCCAAGGGCCTGGAATTCCCCTACGTGTTCCTCGTGGGCATGGAAGAAGGCCTGTTCCCCCACAAGATGAGCCTGGAAGAACCGGGACGCCTGGAGGAAGAACGGCGCCTGGCCTACGTTGGTATCACCCGTGCCATGCAGAATCTGGTGCTGACCTACGCCGAAACCCGACGCCTTTATGGTAGCGAGACCTACAACAAGGTGTCGCGCTTCGTACGTGAAGTGCCGAAGGGCCTGATCCAGGAAGTTCGGCTGTCCAACAGTGTCAGCCGACCGTTCGGCGGCGGCCAGCAACAAAGCACCAGCAGCCTGTTCGGCGGCAGCGACATCCCGGAAACCGGCTTCAGCCTCGGCCAGACCGTGCGGCACTCGGTGTTCGGCGACGGCGTCATCCTCAACTTCGAAGGCGCCGGCGCCCAGGCCCGGGTGCAGGTGAACTTCAGCGAAGGCAGCAAGTGGCTGATGCTGGGGTATGCCAAGCTCGAGGCGATCTAGAGATTTGTGTAGGCCCCCGTGGGAGCGAGCTTGCTCGCGATAGCGGTCGATCAGTCATTATTGATGCTGACTGACACACCGCTATCGCGAGCAAGTTCGCTCCCACAGTTGTTTTGGGAAACATTTCCGATAGAACTTGTTCCTCTTTCCTACAGCCCAAAGCGAACAGGCCCTCTTGCACAGCTGAAGCTGAACCTCACCTGTCATGCAAAAGCCAGAAACACTCTGCCGCTAGCCAGCAACAGTTCAGCTGTGCAACATGGCCCGCGTGCTATCCACAAATGGGAATGCCTTTATATGAAACGTTTTCTTAGCGTCGCCATGGCGTTGTGCATCGGCCTGACGATGGCCATCGATGCCAATGCCGCCAAGCGCTTTGGCGGTGGTAAAAGCTCGGGGGCAGCCCCGACTCACCAGACCAGCCAGATGGCGCCGTCTTCTGCCGCCGGCTCCACCGCTGCCACCGCAGGCGCGGCCGGTGCCGCTGGCGCTGCCACCAAGGCCAGCGGCGCTTCCCGCTGGCTCGGCCCCCTGGCCGGCATCGCAGCCGGTGGCTTGCTCGCCTCCATGTTCATGGGCGACGGCTTCCAGGGCATGCAGATCTTCGACATCCTGATCATGGCGGTCATCGCCTTCCTGGTCTTCCGCTTCATTGCCGCTCGTCGTCGCAAGCAGCAGGAGCAACTCGCTCCAGCCGGCCACGCGCCGATGCAGCGTGAAGTGTTCAACCAGCAGCCTGCCAGTGGTTCGATCTTCGGTGGTTCGGCAGCGCCTGTGGCCGCTCGTCCGGTCATCAATGCGCCGGCCTGGTTCAACGAGCAGCGCTTCATCGAAGCCGCGCGCAACCACTTCATGGCCCTGCAGCAGCATTGGGACGCGAACGAAATGGACAAGATCGCCGAGTTCGTGACCCCGCAACTGCTGGAGTTCCTCAAGCGCGAGCGAGCCGAGCTGGGTGATGGCTTCCAGTCCACCTACATCGATAACCTGCAGGTGCAACTGGACGGTGTCGACGATCGCGCCGACAAGACCATCGCCACCCTAACCTTCATCGGTGTGTCGAAGGATTCTCGCTTCGACAAGGGCGAAGCGTTCAGCGAAAGCTGGAACATGGAACGCGCCCAGGGCGATGACCAGCCTTGGCTGGTGGCAGGTATCCGCCAGAACGGTTGAACCTTTGCCCGTTTTGCATGTTGAAATAAAAGAACCCCGGCCCAGGCCGGGGTTTTCTATTTCGCGGTTGCATCTATAGCGAGCTACTGTATAAACCGCTTCATATAAAACCGCGCCATCGAGAAAGAGGATCCCCGGACGTGGAAGAAATCATCGAACAATTGCGTGAAGCCAACGAACCCGTACCGGTCCCGCTGGAGTTGCCCGACGAAGATTTGCTGGTAGAGATCGAAGAACAGCTGTTCATCGATATCCCATTCGTCTTCAGGGAGTTTTTGCTGACCGTCAGCGATGTCGTCTACGGCAGCCTGGAGCCGGTGACCGTCACCGATCCACAATCCCACACCTACCTGCCGGACGTGGCCGCCAACGCCTGGGATGCCGGTGTCGACCGCAGCCTGATCCCGATCTGCCAGGACGGCGACGATTATTACTGCGTCGAAGAGGACGGCACGGTGGTGCTGTGGCAGGCCGAAGAAGAACTGATCGCCGAGGAAACCTGGGAATCGGTCTGGCACTGGGCCCGGGACGTCTGGCTGGAAAGCTGAGCCCCGTCGCCGGTCAATGCCCGGACGACTCCTTGTGGTTGTCCAGGGTTTCAAGCAGGGCCACCTGCATTCGCGTATGCAGGCGGATGAACCAGCGCCAGAGCAGTGCCGCCACGGCAGTCGCCACCACGGCGATCAGTACGAGCAACTTGTTGGTCGGCAGAATGCTGGCCGACAAGGCCGCCAAGAGCAGGAAAATCACCAGTAGCGAGAGAATCGGGATCACTTCGGCGATCACCCGACGCACACGCTGGGTGTGGCGGCCAGCCATCTCCGGCTTCACGCCCATTTCCGCCAGCAGCATCGACAGCGCCTTGAGTTTGCGGTACGCGGCGATCAGGAACGGTAGCGACAGCAGCAACGCCCCACCCCAGATCAGTGCTTTCTGCCAGCTCGGGTCGCTGATCCAGGCTTGCAGGTAAGCCGACATCCGTTCGGCAAAAAAACCACCCGAGACAAAAATCGCAATCACCAGCGCCAGATTGACGCCAACCTGCAGCAAAATCCGCCGGATCATCGACGCCACCATCGCCCCTTCACCCTGGGGTTGGATGCTACGCAGCCATTCCCCGTACATCCCCAGCACCCGCGTCAGGCGCCGCGGCATGACCGTTGCCAGCTTGACGGACAGCGGGTCGGCAGCTCGGATCAGGTACGGCGTCATCAGTGTGGTCAACACCGAGACGGCGACCGCGACCGGATAGAGGAAATTGCTGGTGACCTGCAGGGTCATCCCCAGCGAAGCGATGATGAAGGAAAATTCGCCGATTTGGGAAAGCCCCATCCCAACGCGCAGCGAGGTGCGTCCGTCATTGCCGGCGATAAAGGCACCAAGGCCGCAGGACAACATCTTGCCAAGCACCACCGCGCCCGTGATCACCGCAATCGGCCAGGCGTACTGCAGCAGTATCGCCGGATCGAGCATCAACCCGATGGCGACGAAGAAGATCGCGCTGAACAGATCACGCACCGGCTCCACCAGGCGCTCGATCTTCAGCAGTTGCCGGGACTCAGCCATGATCGCACCGATCAGGAACGCCCCGAGCACCATGCTGTATTCCAGTTTCACCACCAGCAGGCAGAAGCCGAAACACAAGCCCAGTACGGTAATCAGCAGCATTTCGTTGCTGTCGAACTTCGCCACGTAGGCCAGCACCCTCGGCACCAGCAGAATGCCGATGACCAACGCGACGATCATGAACAGCGACAACTTGCCGACGGTGGAAAACACTTCGCCGGAGCTCACGGTGCCGCTGACGGCAATGCTCGACAGCAAGGCGATGATGCCAATGCCCAGGATGTCCTCGACGATCAACACCCCGAAAATCAGCTGGGCGAAGCGCTCGTTTTTCATCTTCAGGTCATTGAGCGCCTTGACGATGATCGTGGTGGAGGAAATGGCCAGGATGGCGCCGAGGAACAGCGAGTCCATGGTGCTCCAGTCGAACCAGCGGCCGATTTCGTAGCCGATCCAGATCATCAGCACAATTTCGAGGAACGCCGCAATGAAGGCCGTGGCGCCGACCTTGAACAGTTTGCGCAGGCTGAATTCAAGGCCCAGGCAAAACATCAGGAAGATCACCCCGAGCTCGGCCAGGGTCTTGATCGTGTCTTCGTCATGGATAAAGCCGAACGGTGGCGTGTGCGGACCAATGATGAAGCCGGCCACGATGTAGCCCAATACCACCGGTTGTTTGAAACGATGAAAGAGTACGGTCACCAACCCCGCCGCCATCATGATGATCGCCAAATCCTGGATGAAACTGATGGCATGCATGTCGGGGCTCCCTGTTCAAAAATGACTCACTGCAGAGCTGGAGAAATCCGTTTCCTCTGTAGGAATTGCCCTCGCAACGGGCTTTTGAAGGGTAACACCGCGACTTCCGACAAAAAGACGGTGCAATATATGGAAACAGATCCATCGGCGCGTGACGGCAACCACAGGCGCAGCGTCCCGATATCGTGTGGTTTTTAAAACCTGGTGACCTGTTCGCAGGCCACCCCTAGCACCCGCAGAGGTGCCTCCCGAATGACTGCCTTGAACCGTGAGTACGTTATGGAACCCGGAAACGCCCAGCTGTCGATGACGGTGTTGATGACCCCCGATATGGCCAACTTCTCTGGCAATGTCCATGGCGGCACCTTGCTCAAATACCTCGACGAAGTCGCCTACGCCTGCGCCAGCCGCTACGCCGGACGCTACGTGGTGACCCTGTCGGTTGACCAGGTCATCTTTCGTGAGCCGATTCATGTCGGCGAACTGGTGACCTTCCTGGCCTCGGTGAACTACACCGGCAACACGTCGATGGAAGTGGGCATCAAAGTCGTGACCGAAAATATTCGCGAGCGTTCGGTGCGCCACACCAACAGTTGCTTCTTCACCATGGTTGCGGTGGATGACCAACGCAAACCCGCGACCGTGCCGCCCTTGCAGCCGCAAAACAGCGAAGAAAAACGCCGCTACGAACAAGCCCAGCAACGCCGACAGATCCGCCAGGAACTGGAGAGGCGCTACCAGGAGATCAAGGCGGACGGGCCTTAATCGGCCGCCGGGAGCGCGCTCGCTCGCGATGGCGGTGTCACAGCCAGCATCGATGTTGAGTGTGATGGCCTCATCGCGAGCAAGCTTGCTCCCACAGGGATTTGCAGCATCTCCACGGGCGATCAGAGGCTGATTGGCACAGCCTCGAAGCGCACCCGTGGATGGGCGATCCGGTCCTGGGCGCGGACCAGTTCCAGCTCGTAGCTGGTACAGGCCTGGGTCTCCAGCAACACTTCGTGCACCGCCGCGGCGGTGAATTCGAATGCCGCGACCAAACTGTCCCCCAGCAGAATCCGCGCCAGGAACAGGCCCGACGTCAGATCGCCCACCCCCACCGGCTGGCGCGGGAAAGCCAGCAGTGGACGACGCAGGTGCCAACTGTCATTGGCGGTCACCAGCAGCATTTCGAAACTGTCATCGGGTTTGCCGGGGTAGGCCAGGTGCTTGATCAGCACCGCCTTCGGGCCACGGGCCAGCAACGCGCGGGCCATGGCCAGGCAGTCCAGCAACGACTGCGCCTTGCGCCCCGAAAAACTGTCCAGCTCCAGTTGGTTCGGGCACATGAGGTCCGCCACGGCAGCGGCTTCTTCCAGGAGAAATTCGCTCACCTCGGGCGCCACGATGCAGCCCTTCTCAGGGTGCCCCATGACCGGGTCGCACAGGTACAGCGCCTTGGGGTTGGCGGCCTTGATCCGCGCCACGCCCGTCAGAATCGCCCGCCCCTGAGCCGCGCTGCCCAGGTAACCGGACAACACCGCATCGCAATGCCCCAGCTCACCGATAGCGGCAATGCCATCTACCAATGCCGGTATCTGCTCTGGCGCCAACACCTCACCGGCCCATTGGCCGTACTGGGTGTGATTGGAAAACTGCACGGTATTGAGCGGCCAGACGTTCACGCCGACCCGCTGCATCGGAAACACCGCGGCGCTATTGCCAGCGTGACCGAACACCACGTGGGACTGAATGGCAAGCAGATGAGGCGTACGTTTCATGCGGGAAGTTTCCGTAAAACGATTGAAATTCAAGCCGCGCAGTATGCGACTAAACACAGCCTGTACGACAGACCGGCGAGACAGTTAAGCTGACAGCAACTTGTTGGAGCACTTCGTTCATGCTGACCCTTGGAAACATCTTCGTGCTGATGCTGCTGGCTACCGGCGGCGCCTGGCTGTGGCACAACCATGGCTTGCGCGAACGGGCGTTGGCGAGGGTCATGCAGCATTGCGCCAACCTCAAGATCGAGCTGCTGGACGGCAATGTGGCGCTGAAAAAAATCGGCTTCGTGAAGGACGCCAATGGACGACGACGCCTGGCTCGCATCTACAACTTCGAGTTCACCGTCACCGGCGAAAGCCGCCATTCGGGCACCATCACCCAATTTGGTGCCCACAGCGCACACATAGAGCTGGCGCCCTACCCGATGCCCTTCGAAGAAACACCGCCAGCGCCCATCGAACCGGTCCAGACCAGGCCCAGGGCTGAAGTCATCGAATTGAGCCAGTGGCGCCAGGAACACAACAAGTGGAAGCCTTGAAACAAGGCTGATTCAGGAACATCGACAACTCACCAGACCGGCTTTCAGGCGATCGACGTCTTGCGGCTGATGGAAAATCAGCTCGACCCGAGAATCCTGGCGCCACTCGCTGGCTTGCCAGTCCAGCGCCGCCCCCTCCAACGCATTGGCTGAAACCCAACCGTCGCGGCTGTGGATAACCATCTTCGCCCGTTTCCAGCCCTGGTCTTGTAGCCATCGCGTCAGCGCCGCCGCGTCGAATCGTTGGCTTGGGTGCCAGCGCCAGCCGATACTCCAGCCTCCGTCCTGCTGCTGATACAGGCAGATGGGTTGCGTCGGGTCGGTCCAGATGGCCGGGATCTGCCCCAGACTCTTGGGCAGGTTCACGTTATCCACAGACCCGCGGCCCTTAGCCCCGAGGCCTGGCAATCGATTGATCGGTAATGCCGCGTGTTGCGTCCAGTACAACGCAGACCCTGACAGTTGCGCCGTCACCCGTTCGCGATCGGCTTGCGTGAGGCTCTCGGATTTGTTCAGCACCAGCAGTCCGGCATCCGCCAGGGTTTGTCGCTGCGCATCGGGCAAGGGTTTGCCGTCCGCCATCGCCCGGGCATCCAGCACCAGCACACAGGGTTGTACCGCGAGCACGCCGAGCCAGGGCGCTTCACTCAGTTGCCGCATCAACTGTGCCGGATGACCCAGGCCCGAGGGTTCGATAAACAGCCGATCCGGCCGGGCCTTGCGCAGCAAACGCCCAAGACCGATCTGAAACGGCGCGCCATTGACGCAGCACAAACAGCCGCCGGCCACTTCGCCCAGTGCGATACCATCGCCAGCCTGGGTCAGCAGCGCGGCATCCAGGCCGATCTGGCCGAACTCGTTGATCAGCACCGCCCAGCGTTCATTGGCCGGTCGCTGGGCCAGCAGATGCTTGATCAGGCTGGTCTTGCCGGCGCCCAAGGGGCCGGCGATGACATGGGTGGGAATGTGCTGCAACATAATCGACGGCTTTCGAAGGAGGTGAACATGCGATTGATCGGCTGGTTGTTACTGGCACTGACGTCGGACCAGGCGCTGGCCCAGGCCTGCGTGGTTCACAGCCAGGCGGAGCGACTCGATGTGAAAGTCTGCCAACAGAACCGCAGCATTCCGCAGAAGCTGTTTGCCGATGGCTTCTGCCAGCCAAACCTCGCCGGCCAGAAGGTCGAGGTGCAATACGTCGATCAATGCCCTGGCGGCGCGTTCGGCGTTTGCAGCAACGCCCAGGTCGCCAATATGCCTTACCGCCAGGATATTCACTATTACGGCGTGGCG
Source organism: Pseudomonas sp. FW305-28 (assembly GCF_017351395.1). Lineage (NCBI taxonomy): Bacteria > Pseudomonadati > Pseudomonadota > Gammaproteobacteria > Pseudomonadales > Pseudomonadaceae > Pseudomonas > Pseudomonas sp. FW305-28. The sequence goes on along the minus strand of NZ_JACNDD010000008.1, from coordinate 10,455 downwards.
ACCGATGCCGCGTACCTGCAGCCATTTTGCGAAGGGCAAAGCCAAGGCACCTGGCTCAAGCCCTAAGCCAGCCAATCCAGCGTGAGAATCAGGCGACGCTCTCCCGGCGCAGGCGCCGGCGAGCGATGGATCAGGCCGAACCCCTCATTACCGCGCCATTTCTCGCCTTTAAGCAAGCCGACATCACCGCAACCAAACTGCTGGATCACGCGCGGATCAACCGGCTCTGCCTCTGGCTGTGCCAGGTGCCGACGGTCCATCGCCTCTTCCTTGAGCCACTGGCTGCCGACGCCCGCATAAGTGGTCAGCAGCCGCACCGGTACGTGGTCAACGTGGAAGCGCGGGCACATGGCCTTGTCCAGCGTGCGCAGGCGCAGACCGACACGTTGCGCGCCCAACAGGCAGGCAAACGCACAGACCAGCCAGGAAACATCGGCGATAAAGCCCTCATAGCCCTGCAGGTCACCGAAACCCGCGGCCAGACCGTGCAGCGCTGGCTGGGTGTCTTCCTCTGGCAAATCGAGCACCCGTGATTCAGCCAGCGGCTGGTCCATCGCCAGCACCATGGCCGCAAAATCGCTGATGTGGGCGGGAAGCTGACGCTGCCAGACCGCCAGGTTGGTGCCGTCGTCCAGGATCTGCGTGAATACCCCTGGCGTATCACCTTGGACCTGTCGTACCTGCGTCGCTCGTTTCAGACTGGGCGCCAGCATCACGCTGCAACCTCTTCATGCCACGGCCCGAACGGATCCGGCAACAAGCGCCAATTTTCGACCCCGAGGGCCATTTCCACATCGGTGAGCAGGCAAGCATCCAGTTCAGCGGCGAGTTGGCCAAAATCAATGTCCTGGCCAATGAAGACCAGCTCCTGGCGGCAATCGCCTGTGGCAGCCAGCCAGTTCTTCATGATCGCCGCGGTGCTCTCTTCATCCTGCGGCCATTGGTTTTTCGGCACGAACCGCCACCAGCGCCCGGCGAAGCCATGTCGCATCAAGCCGCCAGCCTGGGACCAGCTGCCCGCCTCCTCAGGCTTGCTGGCCAGCCAGAAGAACCCCTTGGAGCGCAGGAGTTTGCCATTGGGCCACGGCCGGTCGATGAAGTTGAAGAACCGCTGGGGATGAAACGGCCGGCGAGCCCGATAAGCAGTCGAGGCGATGCCGTATTCCTCGGTTTCTGGCACGTGCTCACCGCGCAGTTCCTGTAGCCAGCCAGGTGCCTGGGCGGCGCGTTCGAAGTCGAAAAGGCCTGTGTCGAGGATTCTGCCCAGTGGCACCTGCCCCATGACCATCGGAATGATCTGCGCCTGGGCGTTGAGACGCTGCAGAATCGCGGTCAACTCTTCCCGCTCATGCTGGCTGATCAGGTCGATCTTGCTGATCAGAATCACGTCGGCAAACTCGATTTGTTCGACCAGCAGATCGGTGATCGAGCGCTCATCCTCCTCACCCAGGGTTTCGCCTCGCGACGCCAGGCTTTCGGCGGCCTGGTAATCCAGCAGGAAATTCACCCCATCGACCACCGTGACCAGGGTATCGAGTCGCGCCACATCGGCCAGGCTTCGGCCCTCTTCATCGCGAAACGTGAAGGTTTCCGCCACTGGCAGCGGTTCGGAAATACCGGTGGACTCGATCAGCAAGTAGTCGAAACGCCCTTCCCTGGCGAGTTGCCCGACTTCTTCGAGCAAGTCCTCGCGCAACGTGCAGCAGATGCAGCCGTTGCTCATTTCCACCAGTTTCTCTTCGGAACGACTCAGGGTGACATCTCGCTGGACTTCGCTGCCATCGATGTTGATCTCGCTCATATCGTTGACGATCACAGCAACCCGCAGGTTGTCGCGATTCCGCAGGACGTGATTGAGCAGTGTGCTTTTACCGGCACCGAGGAATCCGGACAGTAAGGTGACGGGAAGACGATTGGGCATCAGGTATATCCTCATCGGGCGGCCGCTTCGATGACGGCTCGTTTTCAGGGCTTGGTTGTTTTTATGTTATAGTATAACAACACAGTTCAACCAGCCCCGCCGCTCCTCATTCGTCTGAGATCCATCCATGCGCAATCCTCTGAAATTTGTTTTTGCGGGCTCATTGTTGCTGTGGGCGTCAGGCGCTGCGGCCCAGAGTCCGCTCTTGGCAAACTGCACCCGTAGCGCGAATTTGCTGGCGTGTGTGGATATGCAAGGCAATGCCTATAGCGTTGCGACGGCTGGAAACACTATTTACTTACGCGGCTTTGAAGCCGCCAGTCGCCGCTATTGGGCGCAAACGAACAGCCGTTATGGTCAGCTCACGTTCTTTACCGGACTGGCGTCGGATGGAGAAAGTTGGGTTGGATACAGCCGGCGTGTGGGCTGGACCACCCTCAATCGTTTTTCCAGCTCGGGCGGTAGCACCGGTGCATTTACATGCGGCCGCATGAACGGGTGCCAGGATTCATCGCGTTAATGTTTCACGTGGAACGTGAACATGCGGGGAGATGAAACTCCTTTCATGGAAAAGGTTTCTTGAAATTAACTGTTATACTATAACATCTAATTTTAACCTTCGATGGGCCTTGACCATGAATGCGTTAACGCTGCCCGATGTGGCTGCGCAGGTTTCACATCAAACCCTGCCCCTTGATTGGGTAGGCATGTGTGGTATCGCAACGCCGGTGTTGATTGATGGCCAGCGCCTCAGCGCAACGGTCGACGCCGGTGTGAGCCTCGATGACAGCGAGGCACGCGGCATTCATATGTCGCGCTTATATCTGGCGCTGGGGTTACTGGAAGAGACGCCACTTTCTCCAGCGCTATTGCGCCGAATCCTGGAGCAATTTCTTGATAGCCATGAAGGCTTATCCCATGCGGCTTCGCTCAGCGTGCATACCAATCTACTGCTCAAACGTCCGGCGCTAATCAGCCCGTTGGCAGGCTGGAAAGGTTATCCGGTGAGTATCGAAGCTCAGTTGAAAAACACAATGTTCCACGTGGAACTGAAAATTCAGATCCCCTATTCCTCGACTTGCCCTTGTTCGGCAGCCCTTGCCCGGCAGTTGATCCAACAGCAATTTGTCGACGACTTCGCTAACAAGAAACTTGAGCATGCCGAAATTCTCGCCTGGCTGGGCTCATCGAACGGCATTGTCGCCACCCCTCATAGCCAGCGCAGCACGGCGACCTTGACCCTGCGTCTGGACACCGCTGTCGACGAATTGCCGCTGCAGTGGTTCATCAACCAAGCCGAAGCAGCCCTCGGCACCGCCGTGCAGACCGCCGTGAAACGCGCCGATGAGCAAGCCTTCGCCTTGGCCAACGGGCAAAACCTGATGTTCTGCGAAGACGCCGCGCGGCGATTGAGCACGGCCCTGGCCCGCTCATCGGAGATCACCGCCCTGGATGTACGCGTCGTTCACGCCGAAAGCCTTCATGCCCATGACGCCGTGGCACAAAGCCGCTGGACCCGGGAGCCATCATGATCGACTGCCAAGCACTGCGCTGGGGTGCACCCGGACAACCCCTCACACCGCCCCTCGCCATGGAGCGACCGGCAGGCAGCCTCACCGCCATCATCGGCGCCAACGGCTCGGGCAAAAGCAGCCTGTTGAAAGTGCTCGCGGGGCTGCAAAAGCCGCTGGCCGGCAAAGTCGCCTTGAATGTTCCACGACGTGGTGGCGTCTCATTCATGCCCCAGCAGCAACATCTGGATCGGCAATTCCCCATCAACTTGCAAGACCTGGTGGCGGCCGGTTCTTGGGGCAATCGCCACACGCCAGCCATGCGTAGACAGTTACTGCAGACCGTACTGGACGATTGGGCATTGAACGGCCTTGAGCAGCGTCCGCTAATGGCGCTGTCGGGAGGCGAGCTGCAACGCGCCCTGCTCGCTCGCCTGAGCCTGGCCGAAGCGCCTTTGCTGTTGCTCGACGAACCCCACGCCGCCCTCGACGAACAAGGCCAGGCGCTACTGTGGAAACACATCCATCGCTGGCACGCAGCAGGCAGAACCCTCGTAGTGGTGTGTCATGACCTGGCAGCGGTACGCCAACATGTCCCCCATACGCTGCTGATCAAAAACACCGGCTGCGTGCTGGGCCGCAGTGTCGATTTGATCGCCCAACAACCCCATGCGTGGGTGGCCTGATGCTCGCGGCCACGCATTTCTGGCAACCCTTTCAAGAGTTCGTCTTCATGCGTCGGGCCCTGCTGGGTGGCCTGGTGTTGGCGTGCAGCACGGCACCGTTGGGGGTGTTCCTGATCCTTCGGCGCATGAGCTTGATCGGTGACGCCGTGGCTCACGGCATCCTGCCAGGTGCCGCCCTGGGCTTCTGGTTTGCCGGGCTGAGCCTGCCGGCCTTGACCCTGGGCGGCCTGGGCGCGGGCCTGAGCATGGCCGGGCTTGCCGCCTGGATTACCCGGCGCACCGGCCTACGAGAGGACGCCAGCCTCGCGGCGATTTATCCCATTTCCCTGGCGGCCGGCGTGTTGATCCTCGGCATGGCCGGCAAACGCCTGGACTTGTTGCATCTGCTGTTTGGCTCGGCCTTGGCGGTGGACGGCCCCACACTCACCGGCATGTTGTGGGTTTCCGGCGCCAGCCTGGTGGCGATGGCGTTGATTTATCGACCGCTGCTGCTCGATACCCTCGACCCGCTGTTCCTGCAAACCGTCAGTCGTCTCGGCCCTTTGGCCCACGGCGTGTTCCTGACCTTGGTGGTGCTGAACCTGGTGATCGGTTTCCAGGCCATCGGCGCGTTGATGGTGGTCGGCCTGATGATGCTGCCGGCCGCCGCGTCGCGATTCTGGAGCCGTCGCCTGCCGCTACTGATCCTGATCGCCGCGCTGCTCGGTTGCCTCTCGGTTTGGCTTGGCCTGCTGTTGTCGTTCTATTACTCACTGCCCAGCGGACCGTCCATCGTTCTGGTGGCGGGCGTGTCGTATCTGCTGTCGGTGGTATTCGGGCCGGTGCACGGTTTGCTGCGCCGCCCGCCCTTGCTCACATCCCAATGAGGTGTTTCCCGATGCGCGTACTGCTCGTGCTAATCAGTCTGATGCTGTCCATGTCCCTGTCCGCCGCCGAAAAACTCCAGGTGGTGACCAGCTTCAGCATCCTCGCCGACATGACCCGACAGGTCGGTGGTGAGCATATTCAAATCACCAACATGGTCGGGCCGGACGCCGATGCACACACCTACGAACCCACCCCAGACGACGCCAAGGCGTTGCTCAGGGCAACACTGATCATCAAGAATGGCTTGGGTTTCGAGCCGTGGCTGGACCGACTGGTGACCAGTACCGAAACCAGTGCCCCGGTGATCAGCGCCAGCCGTGGCGTCATCCCGCGGTCACTGGATGAGGACGGTGAGACCATCCCCGACCCGCACGCGTGGCACAACCTGGCGAACGCCGAGCTGTATGTCAGCAACATCACCAAGGCACTGGAAGCTGCCGACCCGGCCAACAAGGCCGACTACGAACGTAACAGCCAGGCATACCTGAAAAAGATTTACGCCCTACTCGCCGAAGCCAAGGCCAAGCTCGGCGCATTGCCTGCCGGTAATCGCAAGATCGTGACGTCCCACGATGCATTCGGTTACCTGGGCCAGGCCTATGGCATCGAGTTCATGGCGCCCCAGGGGTTATCCACCGAACGTGAACCGTCGGCGGCAGAAGTCGCGGCGCTGATTACCCAGATCCGTCAGGCGAAAGTCAAAGCGGTGTTCATGGAAAACATCAAGGACGCGCGCCTGCTCAAGCAGATCGCCGACGAGAGCGGCGCTCACATCGGCGGCACGCTGTACTCCGACGCACTCGCCGCCAGCGGACCGGCGAGCACGTTCACCGGCCTGTTCGAATACAACCTCAATACGTTGTACGAGGCGCTGAGTCGGCCTTAGAGCATTTGTGGGAGCAAGGCTTGCCCGCGATGAACGGTGACGCCCTTGGCGACTCACCGAATTGTTTGCATCGCGAGCAAGCCTGGCTCCCACAGGCTCACCAAGCGATTACTTCAAATGAGCTTCAAGCCCTCGGTTTGACCGTCCCGCAATCCTGCCCCAGCCAGACCGCGCGAGTGTCGAGGCTACCGTTCTGCTGGATGCCGGTGGCATTGAACGTGCCGTTGACCTTGGTGGTGAATTCACGATCACTCTGGAATGTCGCGACCCCAGTACCCTGGGCTTTCGGGCAACTGAAGCGGAACTTCCACTGATTGCCGGTGCGCTCGGTGATCTGCTGCTTGCAACCCGATTGCGGGTCTTGCAGCGGAATGTCATTGGTTTGCACCTGCGCCGGGGTCAGGCACACGCGAATGCCTTTACCCCCCATGGTAATCCCCTGCTTTTCCAGCATCGCCCGTTGCTCCGGGGTCATCTGGGTTTGCAACTGGCCAAGGATCAGTTGCAGGTCCGGCAGGTTCTGGTTATCGACCTTCATATTGCTGGTGGTCAATTCCCACAAACCCGGCTGGAGCATCTGCGCCTGAGCCGCCATCGGAACCGACAAACCCATCGCCAAGGCCACACCCAGCAGACGAACATTCATTACACGAACTCCAGAGGACAAGTGGCCGTTAGACGCCGTCCACGGGGTTCGGTTCAGGGCCTGAACCGGTGAATTAAATAGCGACATTCGTCACGGAACATGGTCTGTTAAGCATTGAAACTTCAGGAGCAAGGCTGCCCCATGGATTATTTCGGCCCGCATGTTTTCGGTTACCTGATCGCGCTGCTCCACACCCTGGGTTCCATTGCCGCCGTCCACGCCGTGCTGACGGTGCGCACCGCCCAAGGCTCGATTGCCTGGGCCCTGTCGCTGACCTTCATTCCCTACCTGACGTTGATTCCTTACCTGGTGTTCGGCCGCAGCACGTTCGATGGTTATATCAAGGCGCGTCGGCAAGCCAACGAAGAAATGCGCAAGGCAATCTCCGAGTTGAACTGGCGCCCCTGGGTCGAAGAAGCCCTGACTGCTCGCGCCTCCCAAGCCTATGCCTCGTTACGGGCCATGCCGAAACTGGGACGCACACCGTGCCTGGCCAATAATCAGGTGCGTTTGCTGGTCAACGGCCACGCCACGTTCGAGGCGATTTTCCAGGCCATCGAACAGGCACGACAGGCCGTGCTGATCCAGTTCTTCATCATCCATGACGACCGCCTCGGTCAACGCTTGCACTCGCTGCTCTTGAAGAAAGCCGCCGAAGGCGTGGCCGTGTACCTGCTCTATGACCGCATTGGCAGCCACTCCCTGCCCCACCGCTACGTGCAAGCCTTGCGCGACGGTGGCGTCCACGTAAAAGCGTTCGCCACCCGCAGCGGCTGGCTCAACCGATTCCAGGTCAACTTTCGCAACCATCGAAAGATCGTGGTGGTGGACGGCGTGCAAGGGTTCGTCGGCGGGCACAACGTCGGTGACGAATACATGGGCGATAAACCACCCTTGGCGCCCTGGCGCGACACCCATGTGCAAGTGTGCGGGCCGGTGGTGGCGAGCATGCAAGAGTCGTTCGCCGAAGACTGGTTCTGGGCGGCCCGTTCCCTGCCCCCGCTGATCCTGCCGGACAGCTACCCGGACGACGGCGTGCTTTGCCAGTTGCTGGCCAGCGGCCCGGCCGACGCCTATGAAACCTGCTCGCTGTTTTTCGTCGAGGCCATTCACGCCGCCAGCGAACGCGTCTGGATCACCACACCCTACTTCATCCCCGACGAAGCGGTGTTCGCAGCTTTGCGCCTGGCGGTACTGCGCGGCGTGGATGTGCGCATCCTGCTGCCCTCGCGGCCCGACCACAAGATCGTCTACGCAGCGTCCAGCCTGTACGCGTTTGAAGCGGTACGGGCCGGTGTGCGGATGTTCCGTTATGGACCGGGCTTCCTGCATCAGAAAGTGGTGTTGATCGACCGGGAAATCAGCGCCATTGGCAGTGCGAACCTGGACAACCGTTCGTTCCGCTTGAACTTCGAAGTCATGCTGCTCACCGTGGATATCCCGTTCGCCAGTGAGGTCGAGCAAATGCTTGAAGAGGACTTCGCCCAAGCCCAGGAAATCGACAAACAGGAAAGCCGGGAGACCCACCGCCTGCAGAAGGTCGGCATGCGGATCGCCCGGCTTATTTCCCCGATTCTCTAAGGGGTGTAGATGTCGTCGCGGGTCCATGGCAGCTCATGGCTACCGTCGGCATGGGCCTTCACCGCCAGGATCTGGTGCAGGTTGATCCAACCCTTGGCGAACGCGTAGGCGCACCCGGCCAGGTACAGACGCCAGATCCGCAATGCCTGCTCCGGCACTTCCTTCGACGCTGCCTCGAGATTGTCCTCCAGGCGTTCACTCCAGTGATCGAGCGTGCGTGCATAGTGCATGCGCAAGCTTTCCACATCGACGATCTCCAGCCCCGCTTCACTGATCTGCGCGGAAATCATCGACAGGTGCGGCAACTCGCCGTTGGGGAATACGTACTTCTCAATGAACTCGCCCGCGCCGCGACCGACCGGACGCCCGTCGGTGTGCTTGGCGGTGATGCCATGGTTCATCACCAGCCCACCTTCGCGCACGGCGCCGAACAACGTCTTGCAGTACTGCTCGAGGTTGGCGTGGCCGACATGCTCGAACATACCCACGCTGACCACTTTGTCGAAGCGGCCGTCCTGGGGCAGGTCGCGGTAGTCCAGCAGTTGCAACTCGACCTGATCCTCCAGGCCTTCGGCCTTGACCCGTTCCCGGGCCAACGCCAGCTGCGCCTTGCTCAGGGTAATGCCGAAGACTTTGGCACCAAACTCCCGCGCGGCATAACGCGCCAGGCCACCCCATCCACAACCGACATCCAGCAGGTAGTCCCCCGGTTGCAATCGCAGCTTGCGACACAGGTGGCGAAACTTGGCTTGCTGGGCCTGCTCGAGGGTTTCGCTGCCTGTCTCGAAATAGGCACAGGAATAGGCCATGTCGCTGTCGAGCCATAGCTGATAAAACGCGTTGGAAAGATCGTAGTGGTAGGAGATCGCCTTGGCGTCGGTTTCCTTGTCGTGGACCGAGCGCACCGGCTGGTTGTCGGGATCGTCCTCGACCAAGGCCTGGCTCAATTCATCGCAGACCCGAATGACTTCGTGGATCGGGCCTTCGAGTTCCAGTTTGCCTTCGACAAACGCCGCCCCCAATGCGTCCAGGCTGGGGTGAGTGAATTGCGCGACCATTTGTGGGTCCTTGACCACAATCGTGACGCTGGGGTCGGCCCCCAGTGAAAATTCGTGGCCATCCCAGAGCCGCAGCCGAAGCGGTAAATGCAGATTCTGTAAGGCCGGTGGAAGTTGCGCGAGCATGGAAAATCCCCCTTGTTTCAGACGTCTGAAATGAGGGTAGACCATGCTAGAAAAATAGCAGGCTATCGAATTTATAGCCTTTTTCTATCGCTGTCCCAAATCACTCCTGTGGCGGGTAACTCCTGCGCTGGCACGCCCTCTCCAATAGCAGACTGCAAGTACAACGCGCAGTTCGCTGACCCTACCCAACGGTGCCCTTCGCTTGGATCTTGAGCAGTGGCTCCTGGAACCGCAGCAAGCGCCCGGCATTACCTAACACTAGCAGGGTACTGAGATTGTGCAGCAGCGCAGCGATCATCGCCCCCGCCGCGCCAAGCCAGCCGAAGGCGGCAAAGGCAACGATGGCCAGCGTCCAGCCCAGGCCAATGATCACGTTGACCTGCAACGTGCGCCGACACTGGCGACTCAATCGTACGCAGGTGCCGAGGCGCCGCAGGTCGCTGCCGATCAGCACGATGTCTGCTGACGCCAGGGCGATGTCTGCACCACCGGCTCCCATGGCGACGCCCACCACCCCGGCCTTGAGCGCCAGGGAATCGTTGATGCCATCGCCCACCACCATCGGGCGGAACCCATGGTCGATTTCTGCCATGACCCGCTTGAGTTTGTCTTCCGGCAAGGCCTGGGCTTGCACATCGCCGATGCCGACATCCCGGGCCAGGGTCGTGGCCACGCTCTGGCGGTCGCCGGTCAACAGCAACTGACGGCCCAGACCCAACTCGCGCAACTCGGCCATGGCCACCTGTGCCTCCGGCTTGACGCTGTCGGCCAACAGCAACCAGGCGAGGAACTGCCCATCCAGCGCCAGACCGGCAATCGGGCCGTCGTGCTCAGGAACCGCTGGGGTTTGAATGCCCAACTGTGCAAACAACTCCGGCCGACCGAGGGCCGCTTCGCCCTGAGCCGTCATCGCGACCACACCCAACCCCTGGCGCTCACGAATGTCCGTCAGGGCCAGGCAGTTGTCCTGTTCCACCAGCCCCGCCAAGGCACGACTGACCGGATGACTGCTGGCCGACCCGAGGCTGGCAGCCAGCGGCAGCAGCAACGATGCCTGAGCATCCTGGGCAGGTTCGATGGATTGCAGGCGCAACACGCCATAGGTCAAGGTGCCAGTCTTGTCGACGACCAACGAGGTCAGGTCCGCCAGTTCTTCCAAAAAGGCCGAGCTGC
>NZ_JACNDD010000079.1:0-31221 GCF_017351395.1 Pseudomonas sp. FW305-28 | reverse complement strand
CGTAAAACAACAAAATCGCACACCTGAATACGTTTGCCCTTGTCATGACATGTCTTGGAGGAGGAAGATAGGATCCAATTGCCAGCCGGAATTGTCTGCCAAAATGAGCGTAATCACAGAGGATAGCTTTATTTTCCAGGCATCAGCCTTGAAAAGGGAAGATCTGTTTCCCATTCGCGAAGTCGCCCGCATGACCGGCGTGAACCCCGTGACCCTACGCGCATGGGAGCGGCGCTACGGTTTGATCCAGCCTACTCGCACCGAAAGTGGGCATCGCCTGTACTCGTTGAGCGATATCGAAAAGGTTCGCAGCATCCTGGCATGGATCGAGCGCGGCGTGGCAGTCAGCAAAGTGGGCAAGATCCTGGCCAAGACCGAGGCGGTGCAACCGGTGTCCACGCTGCTTTCATCCGACCTGGTCAAGGCTGATCACGCCCGCTGGCAACAACAGGTGGCGGACGCGGTTGGCAACTTTGACGATGTGGAACTGGATCGCGTCTACGGCCAGGTCTTTTCCACCTACACCGTGCCGGTCGTATTCCAGGACATCCTGATGCCGCTTTGGCGACAAATGCTGTATCGCCAGCCAGAGTTCGGGCAAATCAGTGAATGGGTGTTTTTCGACGGGTTCCTGCGTTCGCGCATCATCCAACGGCTGTTGTTCAAGCGCGAAGGTCATTCGCCGCGGGTCCTGGTCTGTGCCCTGGCCGGCCAGTGCCGTGAGCTGGAGTTGCTGGTCACGGCGCTGTTCCTGTCCAGCGCGGACGTGGGCGTCAGGGCGCTGTCGATCGGCCTGCCATTCAACGAACTGACCTTGGTGTGCCAGAAGATCCAGCCGCTGGCCTTGGTGCTGGTTTCCAATCATGCGCCGGTCCCGGACTTGTCCAAGCGCCTGGGCAAATTGGCGATGAGCCTGGATTGTCCGTTGATGCTGGCCGGTGAAGCATCTGACCTGGCGCAGGAAAGCCTGGCTGGCTCGTCGATCGGTTGCCTGGGTAACGAAGGCACAGTGATGCGCCAGCGCCTGCGTCAATTTCTGGCAGGCAACCTCGACACCTAGAGATGCATGGAGGGATGGGTCAGGCGATGTTGCTGCAGGATGTACTGGCGTAGGCGCTCAGTCTCGTCCTGGTCATTCTGGTTCAGGTGGTAGGCCAGCAAACCTCGATCGGTTTCCCGTTCGAAGGCACCACGCAACGAAATTCTTTCGTAGCCTGAGGGGCTGAACCACAAGGCAAACTGCTTCGGTGGCTTGGTCCGGCTGCGGTTTTCCAGCAATACACCCTTGCAGGACACTTCGTGGACCCAGAGCGGTCCCGGCTGGCCCTTGATATTTTCCAGCGCCACCGGCTCGTCGAGCGTCAGGCGCCACGGGCGTATCTTCGGTCCGTCTTCGTAGATGCTGGGCACACCCAGGCGCAGGTGCATCGCATGGAATTCGTCTTCCACCAGGTGCAACGGAAACGTCATTTGCTGGTTTTCGAAATTGGCTTGCAGGGTGACCTGCTCATTCGCCGCCAGGCGCGTCAACAAATCACGGATCTGCGACCCACCGTTGACCAGCAAGCTCGACGTGACATCCCGCTCGTTCAACTGCGGGTTGTGTTGCATGGTCCGGATGAAATCCAGTTCATCCTGCGTCAGAAGGGCATCGCGCTGCATGGTCGGCTCGAAAGGATAATTTACATTTTCACTGGTGATTGTAGTGACTGACCGTTAATTCGGGGTTTTGTTTGCACCGTTCGTCGCCTCAAGCCGGGCAATCGTTTCCCGGGCTTCGGCCAGCTCCTTTTCCAGCTGGGCGACGCGTTGTTGAGCCTTGACCTGGGTCGTGACGTCTTTTTGCACACCGACGAAATAGGTGTACCCGTCAGCCTGGTTTTTTACCGTGGACAATGACAGCTCATTCCAGAACGGCGTGCCGTCCTTGCGGTAGTTGCGCAGCACCTCTCGACAGGCACCGCCCTCTCGCAAGGCCTGGCGAATCGGCTCCAAGGCCGATTGGTCCCGATCACCCGACTGCAGGAACCGGCAATCCTGGTAAAGGATTTCGTCGCGGTGATAGCCGGTCAGGCGTTCGAAGGCCGGGTTCACATAGATCAGGATATTGTCTTCGCCTTCTTTTTCAGCGATGACAATCCCGTCGTTGGAAGCATTGATGACCAATTGCATCAGTTGAGCGTTGATCATTTGAAAGATCCCTTTTGAACATCCCTGTTGAATCAGCATTTTAGAAGAAATCGAAGGGCTGTCCACTGGCCATTACTGCCGTTGAGAGCCATTCGCAGCCTTGTGGGTGCAACTGTTACTATCCCGGCTCTTTTTTCAGGATCAGGATCAGATTGATGAAAGTCGCCATTCTTTCCGGCTCAGTGTATGGCACCGCCGAAGAAGTCGCCCGGCACGCCGCCAAACTGCTGCGCGACGCGGGCTTCGATGCCTGGCACGACCCTCGTGCGACCCTGGCGGATGTCCAGGCATTCGCGCCAGAAGCTTTGCTGGCGGTGACGTCTACGACCGGCATGGGCGAGCTGCCAGACAGTCTGATGCCGTTGTATTCGACCATCCGCGACCAATTGCCAGGGTTCTTTCGCGGCTTGCCCGGCGCGGTGATTGGCCTGGGCGATGCCAGTTACGGGGATACCTTCTGCGCCGGCGGCGAGCAGATGTGCGAACTGTTCGCCGAACTGGGCGTTCGCGAGCTGCTGCCGATGCTGCGTCTGGATGCCAGCGAAAGCGTCACGCCGGAAACTGACGCCGAGCCGTGGCTGGCTGAGTTGATCGACACGTTGCGGTCTTGAAGCGGATGCGCTGACTCGTTTGGCCAGTAAGCTGGCTGCCAATGCAACTACCGCCTCTGAAAGACCTGACTAGACTGATTTTCTTGAGTACGACGTTTTGATGACAAAACTCCTATAACAAGAAACCAGAGGCCATAGCCGTGAGCGTAGCGCCCGTCCAAACGACACTCAGTATCAAGGAACAGGTCAGTGCGGCCGAATGGCAAACCCGGGTGGACCTTGCCGCCTGTTATCGACTTGTCGCGCTACATGGCTGGGATGACCTGATCTTCACCCATATCTCTGCGAAGGTCCCCGGCACCGAGGATTTTTTGATCAACCCGTTCGGGCTGATGTTCCATGAAATCACCGCCTCGAGCCTGGTCAAGGTTGACCAGGCCGGCAACAAGTTGATGGACAGCCCCTACGAGATCAACCCGGCTGGCTACACCATCCACAGCGCGGTGCATGAGGTGCGCCATGACGTGGCTTGTGTGCTGCACACCCACACCGCCGCCGGTGTCGCGGTGTCGGCGCAGAAGCAAGGCGTGTTGCCGATCAGCCAGCAAGCGTTGTTCGTGCTGTCGAGCCTGGCCTATCACGCTTACGAAGGGGTGGCCTTGAATCACGAAGAAAAGGCGCGCCTGCAGGCCGATCTGGGCGACAGCAATTTCCTGATGCTGCACAACCATGGCTTGCTGACATGCGGCGGCACCATCGCCGACACCTTCCTGATGATGTTCACCTTTCAACGGGCCTGTGACATCCAGGTCCTGGCCCAGAACGGCGGGGCCGAATTGATTGCCATCGAACCGCAGATTCTGGCCGGCGCCCGGGCGATGATCGCCGGGGTGACCAAAAGCGCCCAAGGCATGGGCGGCGCCTTGGCCTGGCCGGCGTTGCTGCGCAAGCTTGATCAACAAGACACCGGGTATAGAAGCTGATGCCCCTGGCCCAGATTCCCCTGCGTATTTGGCGCCAGCGCGGCCAGACTTTCCTGTTCCGTGGCCACGCCATCCGTTACTGGGTGGCGGGCCAGGGTGAGCCGCTGCTGTTGATCCATGGTTTTCCCACCGCCAGTTGGGATTGGCATTACCTGTGGCAACCCTTGGCGCAACGCTACCGGGTGATCGCGTGCGACATGCTCGGTTTCGGCGATTCCGCCAAACCGATGGATCACGCTTACAGCCTGCTGGAGCAAGCCGATCTGCAGCAAGCCTTGCTGGCGCACTTGAATGTGAAGGGCGCGGTGCATGTGCTGGCCCACGATTACGGTGACAGCGTGGCCCAGGAACTGCTCGCCCGGCATTACGAAGCACGCATCCACCTTGAGAGTTGTGTCTTTCTCAATGGCGGCCTGTTCCCCGAAACACACCGGCCGGTATGGGCTCAGAAACTCTTGTTGAGCCCCCTGGGCTGGCTGCTGGGGCGGATGTTCTCCCGGGAAAGCCTGGCCACCAACTTTCGGCAGATTTTCGGCCCCGGGACCGGCCCTACCGAAAGCGAGCTGGATGACTTCTGGAGCCTGGTGGAGGCTCATCACGGTCCGCGGATCATGCACAAACTCATCGGCTATATTCCCGAACGCCGTGTGCAGCGTGATCGCTGGGTGCTGGCGATGCAGCGCGGCGAAGTGCCGTTGCGGGTGATCGACGGTGCGGTCGATCCGATTTCCGGTGAACACATGGTGGCGCGCTACGAGGCCCTGATCCCAAACCCGGACACGGTGTTGCTGCCCGACATCGGGCATTACCCGCACACCGAGGCACCGGTGCAGGTGCTCAAGCATTACCTGGCGTTTCGCGAAACCATCGCCGCGCCGCACAGACAAATGGCCTGTTCCTGACGCATCTCTTCTGACTGAAAGACCGCTATCGCGAGCAAGCTCGCTCCCACAGTGGGTCGATTGTAAATACGGAATTTGTGAACAACAAAACCCCTTGTGGGAGCGAGCTTGCTCGCGATAGCGGTCCCCCGGCCAGCAGGAAAATCGAATGCGCTGCCGTCGCTTGGGCCTGCATCATCCCCCCGCCTTATCGGCCACCATTCACTGGCAGTCGTGTTGATTGTGACCGGCCGAGAGGTGCCGGACACTCGTGGTCATTGTCCTGTCCGCCTGCTGGAGTTCTGCCATGAGTGAGTCTGTGCGCTTCGAAGATAAAGTCGTGATCGTCACGGGAGCCGGCGGAGGCCTGGGACGCGCCCATGCGTTGCTGTTCGCCAGACAAGGCGCGAGAGTGCTGGTCAACGATCTTGGCGGCTCGGCGCAAGGGGAAGGGGCCAATGCCTCGGCAGCGGATCGGGTGGTCGCCGAAATCCGCGAGGCGGGCGGCATCGCCGAGGCCAACCACGACTCGGTCACCGATGGCGACAAGCTGGTACAAAACGCGCTCGATGCGTTCGGTCGCGTCGACGTGGTGGTCAACAATGCCGGGATCCTGCGGGACAAGACGTTCCACAAAATGGACGACGCCGATTGGGACCTGGTCTACCGCGTCCACGTCGAGGGTGCCTACAAGGTGACCCGGGCCGCATGGCCGCACCTGCGTGAGCAAAACTACGGGCGGGTGATCTTCACCGCGTCCACCTCGGGCATCTACGGCAACTTCGGCCAATCCAACTACGGCATGGCCAAGCTCGGCCTTTATGGCCTGACGCGGACCCTGGCCATCGAAGGCCGCAAGAACAACATCCTGGTCAATGCCATCGCCCCCACTGGCGGCACCCGCATGACCGAAGGCCTGATCCCGCCGCAGGTGTTCGAACAACTCAAGCCCGAACTCGTCAGCCCGCTGGTGGTGTACCTGGCCAGTGAGACCTGCCAGGAAACCTCCGGCTTGTTCGAAGTGGGCGGCGGCTGGATGGGCAAGGTGCGCTGGGAGCGCAGCCTGGGTGCGGGCTTCGACCCGCGCAAAGGCTTTTCGCCCGAAGACGTCGCCGCCCATTGGCAGCAGATCTGCGACTTCGAGGATGCGGTACACCCGAACGACAACCTGGAAGCCTTGAAAGAAATGATGGCGAATCTGCAACGCCACGCTATCTAAACCTCACCGCCCGTGCCGCTTGCCGCCAGGCGCGGCAAGCGTGCTGATGGACAATTCTTTGTTCACCCGGGCCGCCAGGTTCGCGGTGGTCTCGATAGGGCCCTATCCCACACGGCTCAACATCCAGGCAAAGCGCGCGCCGGGGATTTCCTACAGCAACGTAGGAAACAAGAAGTTTTAACTCGGAAATCACCGCACATAAAAAAGGCCGCTGCAAAAAGCAGCGGCCTAAGCGTGACGTTGCAAAGGAGCTACAAACCAACGTCGATAAACACGGGATGATGGACCGATACACCAATCCATCCGAATGACGGTGCGCCAGGCTGGAGGGAAAGCCATGGCGACTTGCGCTTGCAGGCCCGTTGCCCTGCAAGCCCGGCCAGCATAGGGAACGAGCCCGGCGGGAAACAGCCCGGATCCGGACATGCACCGTTGCAGGGCGCGTAACAGTCGCAGGCGGGGCAGGAATATGCGTGGCGCTGATGGCCCATCATCCAGTCCGTCCATGGGGCGCGCAAACGCCCGTCCCGCAGGGGCTGTAATCCTTTTGAGGTACAGCGCGAATACCTCCTTGGTGCGCTTATCGCCCATGGCGTGCGGCAGTAGGGTGAAGCCTCTGTCACTCACCGGGGAAGACGCATGACAACAATAACAATGCGCGCCATCTTCAAGCCGCAGGCGCTGGCCGTCGCGGTGGCCTTGGGTTGCTCTGCCCAGGCGCAGGCCGTTTCATTCAACATTGGCGAGATCGAGGGTCAGTTCGATTCGTCGCTGTCCGTGGGCGCGAGCTGGGGCATGCGCGATGCCGACAAAGACCTGGTCGGCACGGTCAACGGCGGGCGAGGCCAATCCTCCACCGGTGATGACGGACGGCTGAATTTCAAGAAAGGCGAGACCTTTTCCAAAATCTTCAAGGGCCTGCACGACCTCGAGCTCAAGTACGGCGACACCGGTGTGTTCGTGCGTGGCAAGTACTGGTACGACTTCGAGCTCAAGGATGAGGGCCGCGAGTTCAAGGACATCAGCGACAGCAATCGCAAGGAAGGCGCCAAGTCTTCGGGGGCGCAGATTCTCGATGCCTTCGTCTATCACAACTACTCCATCGCCGATTTGCCAGGCACCGTGCGCGCCGGCAAGCAGGTGGTCAGTTGGGGGGAAAGCACCTTCATCGGCAACTCCATCAACAGCATCAATCCGGTGGACGTGTCCGCGTTCCGTCGCCCCGGTGCGGAGATCAAGGAAGGCCTGATCCCGGTGAACATGCTGTTCGCCTCCCAGGGCCTGACCGACAAGCTCACCATCGAAGGTTTCTACCAGTTGGAGTGGGATCAGACCGTGGTGGATAACTGCGGCACGTTCTTCGGCAACGACGTGGTGGCCGATGGTTGCACCAGTGGCTACACCGTGGGCAGTCCGGCGATTGCGCCGTTCGTGCCCTTGACCCAGGCATTCGGCCAGGAGATCCAGGTGTCCAGGGAGGGGGTGATCATTCCCCGTGGCGGCGACCGCGACGCCCGCGATTCCGGCCAATGGGGCACGGCGTTGCGCTGGCTCGGCGATGACACCGAGTACGGCCTGTACTTCATGAATTACCACAGCCGTACGCCTACCGTCGGGACCACCACGGCGGGGCTGTCGACGCTGGCGGCGTTGCCGGGAATGGTCGCGATCGCCAACGGCCTGGCCCCGGGCAGCGGTGCGGGCCTGGCGCAAAGCGTGATGCTGGGCCGTGGTGGGTACTACCTTGAATACCCGGAAGACATCCGTCTGTACGGCGCCAGTTTCTCCACGACGTTGCCCACCGGCACCGCCTGGACCGGGGAAATCAGCTACCGTCCCAACGCGCCGGTGCAGGTCAATACCAACGACCTGACCCTGGCCCTGGTCAACCCGATTGCCGGTGGCGCGGCATCGCCTATCGCAACCGCACCGGGTGCCGACAACACCGGTTACCGGCGCAAGGAAGTGACCCAGGTCCAGAGCACCCTGACGCACTTCTTCGATCAGGTGCTGGGGGCTGATCGCCTGACGCTGGTTGGCGAAGCGGCGGTGGTGCATGTCGGTGGCCTGGAGTCCAAGGACAAGCTGCGTTATGGCCGTGACTCGGTCTATGGCCAATACGGCTTTCAGGGCGACACCGATGGTTTCGTCACCTCGACGTCCTGGGGCTACCGCGCCCGGGCGATTCTCGATTACTCCAACGTGATCGGCGGAGTGAACTTCAAGCCCAACGTGTCCTGGTCCCACGACGTGGCCGGCTATGGCCCCAACGGTTTGTTCAATGAAGGCGCCAAGGCCATCAGCGTTGGTGTCGATGCCGATTACCGCAACACCTACACCGCCAGCTTGAGCTACACCGACTTTTTTGGCGGCGATTACAACGTTCTCGAAGACCGCGATTTCCTCGCGCTGAGCTTCGGCGTGAACTTCTGATCTGGCTGACAAGGAAAACCCAATGCGCAAGATGATCCTGCAATGCGGTGCCCTGGCCTTGAGCCTGCTGGCCGCGAACGTGATGGCGGCGGTTTCGCCGGAGGAAGCGAACAAACTGGGCACCAGCCTCACGCCGTTGGGCGCGGAAAAAGCCGGCAATGCCGATGGCTCGATCCCGGCCTGGACCGGTGGCATCGCGAAAAACGCCGGGGCGGTGGACAGCAAGGGCTTTTTGGCCGACCCGTTCGCCAATGAAAAACCGTTGTTCACCATCACTGCCGCGACCGTGGACAAGTACAAGGACAAGCTCTCCGAAGGGCAGGTGGCGATGTTCAAACGCTACCCGGAGACCTACAAGATCCCGGTCTACCCGACCCATCGAAGTGTCGCGTTGCCGCCGGAAATCTACGAGTCGGCCAAGCGCAGCGCCCTCAACGTGACGTCCATCAACGACGGTAACGGCTTGTCCAACTTCACCGGCAACCGTTACTACGCCTTCCCGATCCCCAAGAACGGCGTGGAAGTCATATGGAACCACATCACCCGTTATCACGGCGGCAACCTGCGACGCATCATTACCCAGGCCACGCCACAGACCAATGGCAGCTTCACGCCGATCCGTTTCGAAGAAGAAATCGCCGTGCCGTTCCTGATCAAGGATGCCGACCCGGAAAAGGCCAGTAACGTACTGACCTATTTCAAGCAGGAGGTCACCGCCCCGGCACGCCTGGCCGGTAACGTGCTGCTGGTGCATGAAACCCTCGACCAAGTGAAGGAACCTCGCCTGGCCTGGATCTACAACGCCGGCCAACGCCGTGTGCGTCGTGCCCCGCAAGTGGCCTACGATGGCCCGGGCACCGCCGCCGACGGGTTGCGCACCTCCGACAACTTCGACCTGTTTTCCGGCGCGCCGGACCGCTACGACTGGAAGCTGATCGGCAAGAAGGAAATGTACATCCCGTACAACAGCTACAAGCTCGACTCGCCCAGCCTCAAGTACGACGATGTGATCAAGGCTGGCCACATCAACCAGGACCTGACCCGCTATGAACTGCACCGGGTCTGGGAAGTGGTCGGGACGGTCAAGCCCAGCGAGCGGCATATCTACGCCAAACGCCACATGTACTTCGACGAAGACAGCTGGCAGGCGGCGCTGGTGGACCACTACGACGGTCGCGGTCAACTGTGGCGGGTGGCCGAAGGTCATGCCCAGTTCTACTACGACCATCAGAACCCGGGCTACACCCTGGAGGCGCTCTACGACATCATCGCCGGCCGCTACATCGCGCTGGGGATGAAGAACGAAGAGAAACACAGCTACGAGTACGGCTTCGAAGCCCGGGCAGCCGACTACACGCCGGCGGCGTTGCGTTCAACCGGGGTTCGGTAAGGGGCCGACTGTTGGAAAGAGAACGGTGGCGAGGGGGTTTATCTGTGGGAGCAAGGCTTGCCCGCGATGGCCGCACCGCAGTCTGAAAGCTGAACCGCGTTATCGTTCATCGCGGGCAAGCCTTGCTCCCACGGTGAATCCTTTCCCCACAAGGTTGTGCCTGACTTGATAATCGTGATCGACCGGCAGCCCCTCTGCCGGTCGTTTTTTTATGGGCGACAATCAGCGCGCTGAATACTTCTCCAAAGGTCGGCGACACAGGACTAGGGTGGTGAGATAACAATAAACAGGATCACCCACATGACCGCCATGACTCCGTGTCCGGACCGTCCAGGATTGCTGCCTCGCCTGTCCTCGACACATCTGCCGCGGCGGTCCCTGAGCGAGCCGCTGCTGGCTTCCGAGGCGCGGGTCAAACTGCTCTGTGCGCCGGCGGGCAGCGGCAAGAGTGCGTTGTTCGCCGAGTGCTTCCTGCAAGCGCCCAGCGACTGTCGGCTGCATTGGTTGCCCTTGGGGGGCGTGGCGTTAAGCGCGGTGCAAATGTGCGAGCAGCTGGCGCAGACCCTCGGGCTGCCGGTGCTGGACGAAACGGGGTTGTTGGCCCACCTGGCGCGTTTGCAAACCCCCACCTGGTTATTCCTGGACGACTATTGCCGGGTGCCGAACCCCGAGCTGGACCAACTGCTCGACCGTTTGTTGAACACCAGCAGCCCGGCATTGCACCTGTGGTTGAATGGCCGCCGCCGCCCCCACTGCAACTGGCCGCGACTGTTGCTCGATGACGAACTGCACGAGTTTGATCCGCAGGCGTTGTTCTTCACCCCTGATGATGTCCAGCCACTGCTTCGTCATCTGCCCGGCCCCCAGGCTGCCCGCACGG
This sequence comes from Pseudomonas sp. FW305-28, assembly GCF_017351395.1. Classification (NCBI taxonomy): domain Bacteria; kingdom Pseudomonadati; phylum Pseudomonadota; class Gammaproteobacteria; order Pseudomonadales; family Pseudomonadaceae; genus Pseudomonas; species Pseudomonas sp. FW305-28. The sequence continues at coordinate 20,694 of NZ_JACNDD010000079.1, read as the reverse complement.
CTCGCGAGGTGATTCAGCGCAATGGTGGCTGGTGTGCCGGTGTGCGCATCACCCTGCTCGAGCGCTGCGAATGGGCGCGCAGTCATGCGACACCGGGGCGGCCGGGGACCTTGCTCGACTACTTGGAGTACGAACTGTTCAGCACGTTGACCCCGGACCTGGCACAGGCCTGGCGCGTGCTGGCGCATCTGCCGCGGTTCAATGCCCGGCTGTGCGAGCACTTGTTCGGCGACACGGTGGGCGCCCAATGCCTGCCGTTGTTGCTGGAGCTGGGGTGTTTCATCGAGCCGTGGGAGCAGACCTCGGATTGGTTGCAAATCTTCCCGGCCCTGGCCCGGTTGGTGCGTGAAGAGCCCTGGTCCCAGGGGCGCTCCTGGCACCGTCGGGCCTGCCAGTGGTTTGCCGCCGAGCAGGACTGGCAAATGGCGTTCGAGCAAGCCATGTTGGCCGAGGAGTTCGAGACCGCGGTCAGTTTTTTGCAGCATTTGAATTTCGAGCACGTCTTGCAGCGCCGTAACGTGGTGTTGTTGCTGAGCTTGCACGATCAACAAGGCGAAGCGCTGACCCTTGATACGCCGCAGTCGGTGGGGTTGGTCACCGCTGCGCTGTTGTTCGCCGGACGCTTCGATGAGGCGTCGACATGCATCGAGCAACTGGCCAGGTTTTTGCCACAGCCTTCGGCCTGTCGGCAGCGACAGGTGCTGGCCAGGTGGCTGGTCTTGCGCGGCTGGTTGCTGCACCTCTCGGGCGATGGCGAACCGGCGCGCGAACATTTCCTCCAGGCCCAGGCCAGCCTGGACCCCGAGGCCTGGTCCCAACGGGTGCTGTGCCTGGGTGGGCTGACGCAGCAGGCGCTGCTGGCTGGCGAACTGGCCTCGGCGCAATGGATCAACCGCCAGGCGTTATGCCTGGCGCGTGCGCAGGGTTCGCTGGTCTTTGAAGGATTGCTGGAACTGGACCACGCCCAGGTCCTGGAGCAACGCGGCGCGCCGCATCGGGCCGATCATTTGCTGGCCGCTGTCCAGACACTGCTGGATAAACCGGGCCAGGACTTTTCTGCGCTGTTGGGACGGATTGCCTTGCGGCGCGGGCGCCTGGCGTTGCGCATGGGGTTTGAGGAACGGGCCGCCGAGCACTTTCAAACAGGCTTGGAAACGGGCCTGCACAGCCAGGACAAACAGGTGCTCTATGGCTTTCTCGGCAAGGCCTGCCTGGCTGCCAACCAGGGCGACTACGGCGAGGCCTTCATGCACCTGCGCGATGCCGAGCGGGTCATGCAGCAGCGCCACATTCCCGACACCGTTTACCGTGGCGTGTTGTTGCAAACCAGCTGCCAGTTCTGGTTGCAACAGGGGCGGGCGGAACTGGCCCATGAAGCCTTGACCCGCGTCTTGCGGCATTTTCGCGGACCCCAGGCCAAGCACGCGCCTCCCGCGACCCTGGAACTGATTGCGCGACTTGAATACCTGCTGGTGCTGGCCGAAGTCTACTTGCAGCGGGCGCAGGCGCCACAGGCGCGCCTGCAGGCCATGATCGCCCAGGCGCAGCACGGTGAAATGCACAGCCTGGAAACCGAACTGCACCTGGTGCTGACGGAGGTCGTCTGGTTGTCCGGCGATCGTGCCCAGGCCCGCGCACTGCTGCAAGAGGGGCTCAAGCGAGTCACGTGCTGGCGGGCCCAGCAAGCGTTGTGCGAACTGCGCTTGCGCCAGCCCGAACTGTTGCGCTGGGGCCAATCGGCAGAACAGGCCGAGTCGCCTGTCACCGCCGAGGACACCTTGCTCAGTCATCGCGAGCTGGAGGTCCTGGAGCTGATTGCCCAAGGGCATTCAAACCAGCAGATTGCCGAACAGTTGTTCATCTCGTTGCACACGGTGAAAACCCATGCGCGTCGCATCCACAGCAAGTTGGGTGTGCAACGACGTACCCAGGCGGTGGCAAAAGCCAAGGGCATGGGGGTGATGGGGTAGCGGCAATGAGTGATTTGAAACCTAAGGAAGCTCTGAAAAAAACCGCATGTTAAGAAGTGAAAGGTCTGTAACCTGCTAGGTTACTGGGCTTTATCTTTTGGAGGGGAGCTTTTTTCGGCCATCCTTAGTGAACGCGTAATTCATGTTTCAAGTTGGACTATGGGCTTTTTATTTGGTTCTATAATAGAAGGATTGCCTAAAGCTAACTTGAAGGATTTTGGGTTGCAGTTGGTGTGCAAAACATTGTTTAGGGTTGGGTTGTAAGCGTTGGCTAGGATAATAGCTGCTCTCGCCTTGCTCTTTTTTGTATAGGAGGTTGTTATAGGTCTAAGTTAGTTTTTGATGCGTTTGGAGATGCAACTGTCTATGTCGGTGATTTTGTCAATGCCACAGCTTGAAGTGTTTTTTATTGTTGATAGGCACTTTTCGCGCTCTTGAAAATTTGGGTTTTCTTCATATTTTATACAGGTGCTTATTTGTGGGATGATTATGCTCGCCTCTCCTTTTTTTGGAGTGTCGTTGGATGGGGTGTATTTTTTGCTGAATTCAGTGCATATTTTTTTTGTTGTGGTTTCTTGGCCGCACAAGTTGATAATGCATTGATCCTGTTGAGATTTTAAGTTAATGCAGTCGTTTCGGGCTTCGGTTGTTTTGGCTTTTTCATGTTCGGATTTTGTTTGTTTATCTTTGGCCAATTGTTCGCTCTCTTTTTTTTGAATCTCTCCCTGAACAAGTGCTTCCCCTATGCTGTTCCATTCTCTGGACTCTGGTTTCGTGCCGATCTCGCTAGGGTTAAGTTTATTGAGTTTGGTGAAGCTCGGTTGAGGTGTCTCTTCAGAGGTTGCGGCGTCTAGTTTTTCAAACTTACGTTCTAAAGCTGCTGAGCGGTCAGCATCGCTCTGTTCCACTTCTTTGAAATGTTCGGCTAAGCTTTTTTTCTGTGCGGATTTCGCAGTGGTCTCTTCGGAGTTTTCATCTGCTTCCTTGATTTGATCTGCTAAAGAAACTTTAGTGGCGGGTTGCTTTAGTTCTTTTGTTGATTCATTTGTTGCGCACCAAGCGTATGTGACACCTTTACAGAACCAATAGCCTCTGCGGTTCTGTTTGCAGTCTGGGGCCTGTTTTTCAGTGGCGATTTTCACACATCCGTATGAGCTTATGGCGTTCTCGATGGCGCTTTGGCTAGGGTATGCGGCATTCCTTCTCGCTAAGTTGAGATCTTTTTCTCCAACTATCTGAGCCTCTCCATACACAGGGGTTGCGGCGCTGGCTATCTGAACGTGTGTGGTCAGCACGATAGCCGCTAAAAGTGAAGTGGAATATTTATGCATCAACATAGTTGCTACATCTCGGATATTAGTTGAGTGGTCCGTTCATAATACTTTCCTGTCTTGCCGTATTTTGCTAGGTATTTCTTAAGGTAGATCATTGCTTTTTTTGACTCGCCAGACATTTTCAGTGATTTGGCATAGTAATAGTAAAAGTCCTCGGGCAGATCCTGTTGACGGCGCTCAAGCATGGAAAAATACAGGAGTGACTCTTTGTATGAGTTGTTTTCGATTAGATTGGCAATTTTCTTCAAGATGATTTGTTGTGCGGTTTCATCATCAAGGTCGGCATATGGATCGCTGTCGATAAAAGAAAAATAACCATCGGTATAATTCAGCGCCTCGCCTACGGTAGAGGGCGGTAGTTCCTTTTTGGAAGAGATTTGTAAAACGCAATTATCACTCTTGGGGATTTCGTCAGAAGAGAAGTAAAAATCAAGGTAGTATTCATTCCATCTTTCGTTGGCATTATTTAGCATGGGTAGTACTGATTGTTGTACGTTTGAGATGTGCAGTAAGGCTGTATTTTCTTTGAGGCGCTGCAGGTGGTCGCAGCTAATAATAAAGCCTCCGGGGTCTGTGGATGAGCCTTCTATTGTGTGGCGATACACATTATATTTGTCGCGAAAAACTTCTAGCTGTATTTCCTTGTTGACTTTAATTGCCAAGGAGGGGGGGAGGTCTTTGATTGACGTGTCTAGAGGGAGCTCTTGGCCAAGTGCGCTTAGTGAAAATAGTAGCGTTGATGTCAGAAATATTTTATTCATGGGTTCCTTTTGGCTATGTTTTAATCTTTGCTATTAGTGTTGTTTGATTTATTGATTTTGTGCAGTTGACGCTGTATGGGTGAATCCTACTCCGCTCTTCATAGTTACGCCAATTTTTAAGTGGAACAAAAAATCCTTTAGAAAACTCTGAAGAAGGCGTCCTGCATTTGGCAGAATAGCCTGACGCCACCCGCCGAGTTTTCCGATGAGCCAGACCCAGCGATGGAAGAGGCGCTGTACGAGACCACGATTCTGCGTCAGTTCGCTAGGCTGATCAATGCGCACAACTCGACCAACAGTAGTTTTTGATCGACTCACCATTTTTTAAATCGGCGGAGGCTGAAGGCAGCCAGAATACATGGCTACTTCAGACCATCCCTAACGCACGCTTACACTTGCCTTTTTTACAGTCGGGCGCTGGTCTGTGTATAACGGCCTGACTGAAGTTCAACTCTCAAGTTGCCGCTTCAGTTGACCGGATGCCATGTTGTTGCATCGCGCACCCCCATAACGGCTTGAACAGGAAGTTCGAGCCCATGAAATGACAAGGATGTCTTATGAATACCCCGTTGTTTTCTTCTCACTCCGAAAGACTGCTAGCACTGAAAAACACGCGCGTGGATTTTGCCGTGCAGGTGCTATTGGATCATTACCTGGAGCCATTGGACGTCAACCCATTCACGGCCTATGTGAACACGTTGATGGACTTCCCCAAGCTCGAAACAGTAATTTCTCGAACGTTATTCGAGGAAACGCTGGCCTGGGTTGAAAAGCAAAGTCTGCCAACCTATACACAAGGAATCAGTAATGTGTTCAGCAGGCGTTATTCCTTTGCTGCCGAAGATCGGCTAAAGACCCTGGACTTGATCGCCTTTGAAAAAATCGTCATAGACATCGTTGCAAGTTTGACGGAAAAACCTGCAATCGATTTATCCCCGCGCCCCCTCAGGCCATTGACCGCCGAGGATGTTCATGGGGCTTTGAAAGTTCATGCACCCAACATCTATCCAGAGGGCGTGTATGTGACCAGTTTTATTGACCATGGCCTCGGCAGGCGCATGGTGTTGTCTTCCGAGAGGCTGGTTGAGTATCTACTGGGTCATTTCAAGAACGATGTGATTCCCTTCCATTCGAAGGGCAGCCACCAAGGCATTTATACCGTCGGCTTCAGCGGCGAAGAGCGCCACCTCCATCCGCAACTGATCATCCCGCATCTCAATGATCTAGTGATCAGGATTGTCCCGGATTTCCTGGGCTGATCCTGGACCCGCTTCATACCCCATCCGCCAACTCACGGCCCGGGTCGCCGCCAACAGTCGTTGTGCCGCCGGGCCGTTTTCGTCGGCGTGGAACAGCGAGGTCGGGCCGACGACGGTCATCACAGCCTTTACTTCGCCGACCGCATTGAAGACCGGGGCGGACAAGGCGTCCACGCCCGGCATCAGCAAACCGTGCACATGGTGCAGGCCACGGCGGCGAATCTGCTCGCACAGGGTGGCATAGGCGCGATCATCGGCCAGGGCGTGGTGCTCGGTGTCTCGCACTTCCTGCTCGCGCAGGCCGATCGTCTCGCGCGCTGGCAGATAGGCGCTGAACACCAGCCCCGTGGACGAGCTGAGCAGCGGCAACACCGAGCCCAGTTGCGTCACCACGGTCACGGCCCGCACGGCGGGTTCGATACGCACCACGGTCGCGCCATGGTTGCCCCACACCGCCAGGAAGCAGGTTTCGTTCAAGTCATCGCGCAACTCGGCCAGGGGCAGGGCGGCCACTTGCAGCACGTCCATGCCGTTCAACGCGGCCAGGCCCACGCGCAGGGCCTCGCGGCCCAGGCCGTAGTGGTTGGTGGCGGTGTTCTGCTCGGCGAACCCGCTGGCGATCAAGGCCTGCAAGTAGCGATGGACCTTGCTCGCCGGCATCTGCACGTGCTCGGCCAGGCGCGACAGGGACGTGGAGGGGGAGAGTTCGGCCAGGGCCTTGAGAATGTCGGTGCCGACTTCGGCCGAGCGGACTTTCTGTTTACCGTTGCTGAGCGGGGTTTCCATGGAGGCGCAGGGTCCAGAGGCGAATGGGCGTCTTTATAGCTTGACGGTCGCCGTCGAGCAAATTACGTTATGCGTAATTGGATTACGATAAAAATAACCCGGTGCGCCTCAACCACTCCATTGAGTGACAGGCCGCAGTCCCAGGAGGCTCCATGAACCTCGATTCCACCATGTCGGACCTGGCTTACCAGTCAGGCTTGGGCAACGAATTTGCCAGCGAAGCCTTGCCCGGCGCCTTGCCCATCGGCCAGAACTCCCCGCAGAAAGCCCCGTACGGTCTCTACGCCGAGTTGTTTTCTGGCACGGCGTTCACCATGGCCCGTAGCGAAGCGCGGCGTACCTGGATGTATCGCATCCGGCCGTCGGCCAATCACCCGGCCTTCACCAGGCTCGAACGGCAATTGGCGGGTGGCCCGCTGGGTGAGGTCACGCCCAATCGCCTGCGCTGGAACCCGCTGGACATTCCCGCCGAGCCCACCGATTTCCTCGACGGGCTGGTGTGCATGGCGGCCAATGCCGGCGCGGACAAGCCAGCCGGCGTCAGCCTTTATCACTACCGGGCCAACCGCTCCATGGAGCGGGTGTTTTTCAATGCCGACGGTGAGTGGTTGATCGTGCCGCAACTGGGACGGCTGCGGATCGCCACCGAACTGGGCGTACTGGAACTGGCGCCGCTGGAAATCGCCGTGCTGCCCCGGGGCCTGAAATTTCGCGTTGAACTGCTCGACCCGCAGGCCCGGGGTTACCTCGCCGAAAACCATGGCGCGCCGCTGCGCCTGCCGGACCTGGGGCCCATCGGCAGCAACGGCCTGGCGAACCCGCGGGACTTCCTGACGCCGGTCGCCCGTTACGAGAACCTCGCGCAACCGACCACCCTGGTGCAGAAATTCCTCGGTGAACTGTGGGGTTGCGAGCTGGATCATTCGCCTCTTGACGTGGTGGCCTGGCACGGCAACAACGTGCCGTACAAGTATGACCTGCGCCGTTTCAACACGATTGGCACGGTCAGCTTCGATCACCCGGATCCGTCGATTTTCACCGTGCTGACCTCGCCCACCAGCGTCCACGGCTTGGCCAACCTCGATTTCGTGATTTTCCCGCCCCGTTGGATGGTGGCGGAAAACACCTTCCGTCCGCCGTGGTTCCACCGCAACCTGATGAACGAATTCATGGGCCTGATCCAGGGCGCCTACGATGCCAAGGCCGAAGGTTTCCTGCCGGGCGGTACGTCCTTGCACAGTTGCATGAGCGCCCATGGCCCGGACGGCGAGACCTGCACCAAGGCGATCAACGCTGATCTTCAGCCGGCGAAAATCGACAACACCATGGCCTTCATGTTCGAGACCAGCCAGGTCTTGCGCCCAAGCCGTTTCGCCCTGGACTGTCCGCAACTGCAAACCGACTACGATGCTTGTTGGGCCTCGCTGCCTGTCACGTTCGACCCGACCCGGAGATAACCATGACTCAAAGTTCCCCTGCCCGTAGCTGGGTCGCCAGTGCCAACGGCCACGCCGACTTCCCGTTGCAGAACCTGCCATTGGGTGTCTTCAGCGTCGATGGCGGTGCCTTGCGCTGCGGCGTGGCGATTGGCGAGCGGATTTTCGATCTGCAGGTGGCGCTGCAAGCGGGCTTGTTTGATGGCGCGGCGCAACAAGCCGTCGAAGCCATGGCCGGCGGCCAGTTGAATGGGTTTTTCGACCTGGGCCGCAGCGCCCGGGTTGCCCTGCGTGAACGACTGCTGGAACTGTTGCGCGAAGACAGTCCGTTGCGCGGCAAGGTCGAAGCGCTGGAGGCGAAGCTGCTGCTCCTCGCCGCCGACTGCCAGATGCACCTGCCGGCCAGGATCAACGATTACACCGATTTCTACGTGGGTATCGAACACGCGCAGAATGTCGGCAAGCTGTTTCGCCCCGACAATCCATTGCTGCCCAACTACAAATACGTGCCCATCGGTTACCACGGTCGCGCTTCGACCATTCGCCCGTCCGGCACCGACGTGCGCCGTCCCAAGGGCCAGACCCTGCCGGCCGGCCAGACCGAGCCGACCTTCGGCCCGTGTGCGCGGCTGGACTATGAGCTGGAGCTGGGCATCTGGATCGGCAAGGGCAATGCGCTGGGCGAACCGATCCCCATTGGCGATGCCGCCGAGCACATTGGCGGGTTCTGCCTGCTCAACGACTGGTCGGCCCGGGATATCCAGGCCTGGGAATACCAGCCCCTGGGGCCGTTTCTGTCGAAGAGTTTCCTGACCAGCATTTCGCCATGGGTGGTCACGGCTGAGGCCCTGGAACCGTTCCGCCGCCCGCAACCGGCCCGTCCGGAAGGCGATCCGCAACCGCTGCCGTATCTGCTGGACACGCGGGACCAGGCCGGCGGTGCCTTCGACATCGAACTGGAAGTCCTGTTGCTGACCGAGGCCATGGTCGAGCAGAACCTGCCGGCCCAGCGCCTGACCCTGAGCAACACCCGGTACATGTACTGGACCGTGGCGCAAATGGTCGCGCACCACAGCGTCAACGGCTGCCAGTTGCAGGCCGGCGACCTGTTTGGCTCGGGCACCTTGTCGGGGCCTGAAAACCATCAATTCGGCAGCCTGCTGGAAATCACCGAGGGCGGTAAGAAACCGATCGAACTGGCGTCTGGCGAAGTGCGCCGATTCCTCGAGGACGGTGACGAAATCATCTTGCGGGCCCGTTGCCGCCGCGAGGGTTTCGCCTCCATCGGTTTCGGCGAGTGCCGGGGCAAGATCCTGCCGGCGCGTTGAGGGGGGAGTGCATGGAACTCTATACCTACTACCGCTCCACCTCGTCCTATCGGGTGCGCATTGCGTTGGCGCTCAAGGGCCTGGATTACCAGGCCTTGCCCGTCAACCTGATCGCTGCCCCTGGGGGCGAGCATCGCCAGCCGGCCTACCTGGCGATCAACCCCCAGGGCCGGGTGCCGGCGCTGCGTACCGATGAGGGCGCGTTGCTGGTGCAATCGCCGGCCATCATCGAATACCTGGAGGAGCGTTATCCCCAGGTGCCGCTGCTCAGCGCCGACCTGGCGGTGCGCGCCCACGAGCGTGGGGTCGCCGCATTGATCGGTTGCGACATTCATCCCCTGCACAACGTCAGCGTGCTCAACCAGCTGCGGCAGTGGGGCCACGATGAAGCGCAGGTGACAGAGTGGATCGGGCATTGGATCAGCCAGGGCCTGGCGGCGGTGGAGCAGTTGATTGGCGACGACGGCTACTGCTTCGGCGCGCTGCCGGGGTTGGCGGATGTGTTCTTGATCCCGCAGTTGTACGCGGCCGAGCGGTTCAATGTGTCTTTGCAAGCGTATCCACGAATTCGTCGGGTCTCGGCGTTGGCGGCTGGGCATCCAGCGTTCCAACAGGCGCATCCGGCGAAGCAGCCGGATACCCCCTGAGGGCTCACACGGGTCTGACGACCAAGTGATCTTGTGGCGAGGGAGCTTGCTCCCGCTGGGACGCGAAGCGGCCCCAAGCTTTTTGGCGGTTGCTGCGCAACCGAGCGGGAGCAAGCTCCCTCGCCACAGGGCTGTCATCGCTCCGGAACAAAGTCCACCGGCTCAATGCACCACCGAATTCGGCGGCAAATGCCCCAGCCGCTCAGTCAGTCGGATTCGCTGGATCGGATCGTCGCTGAGCATCAGGGCATGCTCCAGGTCGAAGCGTTCGGCGTTGGGGCAATCGAGTCGCTGATACAGGCTGGCGCGGGCCAGGTAATCGGCGGCGCTGGCGTTGCCCAGTTCCAGCACCCGTTCGGCGTCGATCAGGGCCGCGATGTAATCGTCGTTCGCCAGATGCAGTTGGCGCAGGTTGCGCGACAGGCGCTGCAGCATCTGCATCGGCTCGGCGTTGACCAGGTGTTCCGCCTTGAGCAGCATGTTCGCGCCGTATTGGCGCTGTAGCAGTTCCCGGCAGTCATTGGGGTACAACCGGCGCCCACCGCACGGATCGAGCAGGTGATCGGCGCCGGGCACCTTCAACAGGAAATGCCCGGGGAAATTGACACCGACCATCGGAATTTCCAGGCCACGGGCCAGTTCCAGGGCAATCAACCCGAGGGCCAGGGGCTGCCCGCGCTTGCGGGCCAGGACTTGGTCCAGCAACGCCGCGCGTGGTCGCAGGGGAGTGAAGTCGTCTTGGGCGAAACCAAGGTCATTGAGCCGTCGCAACAAAGGCTGGCCCAGCTCGCTGACAGGCAGCATCGGCAGGCCATGGCTGACCCGCTGTTGCAGCTCCTTGAAATCCTTCAGCAAGGCCGGGACGTCGACGTCGCGATCATGTTCGGCAGCGATCCACAACGCCGCTTCGAACAGCGCCGGTGGTGAGCGGTGCAGACAGTCAAAAAAGGCTTGGCGCGGTTTCATCGAACTCTCCGGGCTATGCTCCCGTTTTAGCCCTGCCATGGATTTTCGTCCAGTCTCGAACAGCCGCTGTCACAGGTTATGCCGAAAAAGACTGACCGCCCTGGCGACTTATTCCGGCGTGCTCCAGCAATTTTCGACTGCACGCCTATACTGGCGAAACAAACAAAAGTGATTCGGGAGCCTTACGATGTTTGCTCTCATGCAAAGCTCCCGCCTTGAATCGCTGCACCTAAGCGTAGACCCGACGACCGGGTTGAAGGCGGTGATTGCTATTCATTGCAGCCGTCCCGGGCCAGCCCTGGGGGGCTGTCGTTATCTTGCCTACCCCGACGACGAAAGTGCCGTGGCAGACGCCGTGCGCCTGGCTCAAGGCATGAGCTACAAGGCGGCGCTGGCCGGCTTGCCCGTGGGCGGCGGGGTTGCGGTGATCATGCGTCCGGCCCATGTCGAGAGTCGGGCGGCGCTGTTCGAAGCCTTTGGTCGTTGCATCGAGCAATTGGACGGACGCTACATCACGGCCATCGACAGCGGCACATCGGTGGCCGACATGGATTGCATCGCCCAGCAGACCCGCCATGTCACCAGCACCACGGCCTCGGGAGACCCCGCGCCCCACGCGGCAATGGGCGTTTTTGCCGGCATTCGTGCCACCGCCATGGCCCGCCTGGGCAGCGATAACCTCGAAAGCCTGCGGGTGGCGATCCAGGGCCTGGGCAATGTCGGTTATGCCCTGGCCGAACAACTGCACGCGGCGGGTGCCGAACTGCTGGTCAGCGACATTGACCCTGGCAAGGTGCAACTGGCCATGGAGCAACTGGGCGCCCATCCGATCGCCAACGACGCCCTGCTCAGCACCCCCTGCGACATCCTCGCCCCCTGCGGCCTGGGTGGGGTGCTCAACAGCCACAGCGTGGCGCAACTGCGCTGCTCGGCCGTTGCCGGCTCGGCCCACAATCAGTTGAGCAGCCTGCAGGTGGCCGACCAGTTGGAAAGGCGCGGGATTCTTTATGCGCCGGACTACGTGATCAACTCCGGCGGGTTGATCTATGTCGCGCTGAAGCATCGCGGCGAAGAACTGTCGACGATCACCGCACATTTGTCGAAGATCGGCGCCCGGCTCACGGAAGTCTTCGCCCACGCCCAGGCGGAGAAGCGCTCACCGGCGCGGGTGGCCGATGAGTTGGCAGAGCGCCTGCTGTACCGCTGAAAATCAAAAGGAAGCAATGGGTAGCAGTGAAGCAGCCTAGCTGTGGGAGCAAGGCTTGCCCGCGATGCAGACGCCGCGATTGTTCAGGCTAACCGAGTCATCGTTCATCGCGAGCAAGCTTTGCTCCCACAGCTGCAATTACCTCAGCAGGTACACCGGAAAGCATTCACACAAATGCATCACCCGGCGTCGGGTGTTATCCAGGCGTGCGGCGTTGTCCGGTTGTTCCAGCAGGTCGGCGATCAGATTCGCCACTTCGGCACATTCCGCTTCACCAAAGCCACGAGTGGTCAGCGCTGGGGTGCCGATGCGAATGCCACTGGTGACCGCCGGTTTTTGCGGATCATTGGGGATCGCGTTTTTGTTCAGGGTGATGTGGGCGCTTTCCAGCAACGCCTCGGCGTCTTTGCCGGTGATGTTCATCGAGCGCAGATCGAGCAGGAACATGTGGCAGTCGGTACCGCCGGACACCACCCGCAACCCGCGCCGGGTCAGCACATCGGCCATGACCCGGGCGTTGTCGATCACCCGCTGCTGGTAATGCTTGAACCCGTCGCCCAGGGCTTCGTTGAAGGCCACGGCCTTGGCGGCAATGACATGCATCAGCGGGCCGCCCTGGTACACCGGGAAAATTGTCTTGTCGAGCAGGGCGGCGTATTGCGCCTTGGCCAGGATCAAGCCGCCGCGGGGGCCGCGCAGGGTTTTGTGGGTGGTGGAGGTGATGAAGTCGGCGATGCCCACCGGCGAGGGGTACACGCCGGCAGCGATCAACCCGGCGTAGTGCGCCATGTCCACCATCAGGTAGGCGCCGACTTCATCGCAGATCTTGCGAAAGCGCTGGAAGTCGAGGGTCCGCGAATAGGCCGAGGCCCCGGCGATGATCATTTTCGGCCGGTGTTCCCGGGCCAGGGCTTCCATTTCTTCGTAGTCGAGGGTTTCGGTTTCCGTGTCCAGGCCATAGGAAAAGGCCCGGTAGAGCTTGCCGGAAAAATTGACCGAGGCGCCGTGGGTCAGGTGGCCGCCGTGGGCCAGGGACATGCCCAGGATCGTGTCGCCGGGTTCAAGTACCGCCAGGAAAACCGCCTGGTTGGCCTGGGAGCCTGAGTGCGGCTGCACATTGACGTATTCGCAGTTGAACAACTTGCGAGCGCGTTCGATGGCCAGGTTCTCGATCTCATCGACGACCTTGCAGCCGCCGTAGTAACGCTTGCCGGGATAGCCTTCGGCGTACTTGTTGGTGAGCACGGAGCCCTGGGCCTGGAGCACTTCTTCGCTGACGTAGTTTTCCGAAGCGATCAGCTCCAGGTGGGTTTCCTGGCGATTGCGCTCGCGGTCGATCAGGCGGGCAATGGCGGGATCGAAATTTTGCAGGCTCATGGTGTGGATTCCTTAGATAAGCGCTTCGGCCGGTGGCGCAGTCACGTGATGTGGCAACACCCGTGGCTGGCTTTTGGACGAATCGGATAGAAAAATGGAGGTGTCTTTCAAACCGCTGCCGGTGATCAGGATCACGGCGGTTTGCGGTGTGTCGGGGTGCGTTTCTGCGTACTTGAGCAGGCCGGCGAAGGCGCTGGCGGCGCCGGCTTCCGGAAACACACCGGTGCTGGCGGCCAATCGGGAAGCGGCGGCGACAATGCTCGGGTCGCTGACGCAAATGAACTCGCCGTCGCTGGCGGTCACCGCGCGCATGGCCTTGAGACGATCACGCGGCAGCGCCACGTTGATGCTGCTGGCCAGGCTGGTGGGCGGCAGGCGTTCGGTTTGCTGCATCGAGCGGTCGTGGCGCCAGGCGCGGTACATGAAGTTGCTGTGCTCGGCCTGCACGCCGATCAGGCGTGGGATACGTTCGATCCAGCCCAATTGCAGCAAGTCGAAAAAGCCTTTGTAGACCGAGCCCAGGATGCAGCCGTTGCCGACGGGCACGAACACCAGGTCCGGCACCTGCCAGTTGAGTTGTTCGCACATCTCGAAGGCGACGGTCTTCTTGCCTTCGCTCATGTACGAGTTGATCCCGGTGGTGCGGTTGTACCAGCCATGTTTTTCGCAAGCGTTGAGGCATTGTTCGAAAGCTTCGTCGTATTGCCCGTCGACCAGCACGATCTCCGCGCCGTAGCCTTGCATCTGCGCGAGCTTTTCGCGGGGTGCGCTCTTGGGCAGGTAAATGACGTTGTGCAAGCCCAGGCTGGCGCTCATTCCGGCCAATGCCGAAGCGGCATTGCCGGTGCTGGCCACCGCCACGGTGCGTGCACCGGACTGCATGGCGTGGGCCACGGCCAGGGCGCTGGCGCGATCCTTCAATGACCCGGTCGGTTGCCGCGATTCGTCTTTTACGAAGACTTTGATCCGGGCACCTTTGCCGAGCAGTTCCGGGCGCGAGTACAGCGGCGTATTGCCCACCAGTAACGGTGGAATGAACTGCGTCGAGCTCAACGGCATCAAGCGGTCATAGCGCCACATGCCACGGGCGTGGTCATGGGCCAGGCTGTCCCGGGACCATTCGCGCTTGAGCGTCGGGTAATCGTAAAGCGCGTCCAGGGCACCGTCGATGTTGCAATGAGGGCAGTAGTAGCTGACCTCATGGGGCTGGTAGCTTCGATCGCAAACCAGGCACTGCAATACATACTCTCTGTACGAATTTTTCATGGTCACCCTCTGAAAGTACGCTGTGCTGGTGCTTTCCTTGCCAACGTCGATCCGGCTCACCGGACCGACGGGCACTCTGCTGACAGAAGGTGTTTCAGATCACCATGATGGCGTCGATGGCAACCAGGGTATTGCGGGCCAGCGCGCTGGCGCCGGCGGTGGTGCGGGCCGGATAGGGCTTGGTGAAGTACTCTTCCATGACGCGGTTGAGGGTCGGGAACTCACTCAAGTCAGTGATGAACGCCGTGACCTTGACCACGTTCGCCAGGGTGCCGCCCGCCGCTTCGGCCATTTGCACCAGGTTGTCGAGGGTCTGGCGCAGTTGGCCTTCGAAATCCTTGGCCAGTACTTCGTTGTTCAGCGCCGAGACCGGGGTCTGTGCCGACAGGTAGATGGTCTGCCCGTGGCTGACCTTGATGCCCTGGGAGTAGGTGCCCAGTGGCAGTGGCGCCTTGTCGGTGAAAATGACGTTCTCTTCGCCCAGGAAAGGTTTGGTGGCGGACTGGATTTGAGCGGTGGTTTGCATGGTGACGTTCCTTGTTAAGTGGATGGGTTAGTGCAAATCGGCAACCTGCTTGACGGCCAGGCTGGAAAATTCCTCGTCGCGGCAGCGGGCCGGGGAAAAGTGCTGGTAGTTGAGTTGCAGTGCCGCCAGGTCGGCCGGCATGGCGATGCCCAGCGCCGCATGACTGCACAGGCGTGCAATGGCGGGCGCAGCCTGGATGCCGTAGCCACCAAGGGCGGCGAGCCAGATAAAGCGCTCTTGCTGCGGGTCCTGGCCAAGCACCGGCGAGCGGTCGGCGACGAAGGTGCGCAGCCCCGCCCATTTATTGATGATCGAGCGGGGGCGCAGGCGCGTGGTGTTCTGCAGGCGATCCATGGTGATGGCCAGGTCAAGCTCTTCCGGCAATGCATCGCAGGGCAACGACGGGCTTTCATCGCAGGGGGAGACGATCAGGCGCCCGGCTTCAGGCTTGATGAAAATGTCCTCGTCCACCGTGCCCAGGTAGGGCGTGTGATGCACGTCGCACTGCGGGTCGACCGCCAGCACGGTGCGCCGCAACGGCCGGACACCGACCTTGGGCACGCCGCAGCGCTCAGCGATTTCATCGGCCCAGGCCCCCGCGGCGTTGACCACGATGGCGGCTTGCAGGGACTGGCCGTCCCGGGTGTGCAAGCGCCAGTGCCCGTCACGATATTCGCCACGCAGCACTTCGGTCTCGCGCTTGACCACGCCACCACGGGCACGCAGGCCACTCAGGTAAGCCCCATGAATGCCATGCACATCCAGGTCGAAGGCGCTGGGCTCGTAGATCCCTGCGCTCCAGGCACCTTCGGCGAGGTAGGGGACCAGCTCTTGCACGTGCCTTTCGTCGAGCAGCTCGGCCGTGGGCACTTGCTCCAGCACGGCGTTGAAACGCGCTTTGAGTTTGTCCACCCGTGCCGCCTGGGCCACGATCAGTGCGCCCCGCGGCGCCCATAGCGGATGCTCGGCCAAACCCTCGGGCGGGTTCTCGAAAAAGCGTCGGGACGCACAGGTCAGCGAACGGATCTGCTGGTTGCCGTAGCTTTCCATCGAGATCGCGGCCGACCGCCCCGTGGTGTGATAAGCCAGTTGCTGTTCCTGTTCGAGCAGGCAGACGCTGCCATGGCCCGCCAGTTCATAAGCGGCTGAGACGCCGGCGATGCCGCCACCGACCACGATGAAGTCGTAACGAGCGATCATGGTCGGCTGCCCTCGGCGATAGCGGCGGCTTTGCTTTCCCGGGTGTAGGTCAGCACGAAGTGCGCCACGAGACCAAAGATCAGCCCCCAGAACGCGGCGGCCAGGCCGAGGAAGCTCATGCCCGAGGCCGTCACCAGGAAGGTGATCAGCGCAGCTTCCCGCTGCTTCTCATCGGCCATGGCCCCGGTCAGCCCGGCACTGATCGCGCCAAACAAGGCGAGGCCGGCGAGGGAGGCGATCAATTCCTTTGGCAGTGCGGAAAACACCGAGGCCAGGGTCGCGCCGAAGGTGCCCATCAGGATGTAGAACACTCCGCAGGCAATCCCGGCGATGTAGCGTTTGTCGCGGTCCTCGTGGGCTTCTCGACCGGTGCAGATCGCTGCGGTAATGGCCGCCAGGTTAAGGCCGTGGGACCCGAACGGGGCCATCAGGGCCGAGCCGATCGCGGTGACCGAAATGATCGAGCGCGCTGGCGTGTTGTAGCCCGAGGTGCGCAATACAGCCATGCCGGGCACGTACTGGCCGGTCAAGGTCACCAGCGCCAGTGGCAGGCCGATGTTGATGATCGCGTGCCAGTTCCATTGCGGTGCGATGAAGACCGGATGGGCCACGGCGATGGTGATCGAGTTGCTGTTGAGTTCACCGAACGAGGCAGCCACCGCGCAGCCGATGATCAGCACCGACAGAATGGCGTAGCGTGGTGAAAAACGCTTGAAGACCAGGTAGGCCGCGATCATCGCCAGCACCATCGCCGGTTGCAGCTTGATCGACGTGAACAGCTCGGCACCGAAGCGGAACAGGATGCCGGCGAGCATGGCGGCGGCAATGGCCTTGGGCAGGCGGCTCATCAGTTTGTCGAATGCCCCGGACAAACCGACCACGGCGATGATCACCGACGCCACCACATAGGCACCGATGGCCTGGGGCAGGGTCACGGTGGGCAGCATCGATACCAGCAATGCCGCCCCCGGTGTCGACCACGCGGTGATGACGGGGACACGCAGGCGCCAGCTCAGGAGCAGGCCGGTAATTCCGCTGCCGATGGAAATGGCCCAGATCCACGAAGACACCACGTCATCGGGCAGGTGGGCTTCCTTGGCTGCCTGGAACACGATGATGAGCGGGCCGGCGTAGGAAATGATCACGGCGATGAAACCCGCGATGATCGCTGACAGGGATAGATCCTTTCTGAATGTGTCCATGATGTCTCGACTTGGCGCGGCAGGAGCCCGCAGTGGATGATTGAGTCGATTGCTTCGATTCGAGATCAGTGTATTTGAATGAATTGAGTTGATTCAATAGGTGGCGGGATTGTTACGAGATATTTTTCTGCCATGACGGGGGTTTTTTAGTGGTTTTTGTGATCAATCATTTGATTTATATGAATATTATTCGCTGTAAAAATTTATTCATATCCCATTGATTAACGATTCAATAATCGTATCAATCGACTCAATTCGCCGAATGTGTCGAATTATTAGTTGCCTAACCTCCATGTGATATGCTCGGATATTCATCATTTCTACGATGGGCAGTGATCATTCATGTGGGTTCCCCAGCTAAGCGAGTTCAGCCAGCCGATGTATTTGTCGATTGCCGATGCGTTGGCGCGCGATATCAACAACGGCGTGCTGAACGAGGGTGATCGCTTGCCGACCTTGCGGGAGCTGGCGACCACCTTGAATGTCACGCCGGGCACCATCAGCCGGGCCTATAGCGAAGCCCATCGGCGTCGGCTGGTGCAGGGGGAAGTGGGGCGTGGCACTTATGTGCTCAACCAGAAGCAGCTGGAACTGCCGGCCAGCAACAGCGCCGCCGCGCCGTTGAACCTGGGGCAATCCGAACTGCTTGATCTTTCGATCATCAAGCCCTACAGCGAGACCCTGGAGTACTGGTTGCGCGGCGCGCTGGTGGGCATGGCCAAAAGTACCGATTTCGCGCGCGCGCTGGATTACGCGCCGGACGGCGGTCACCCGGCGCATCGTGAGGCGGGGGCTCAATGGTTGCGTCATTCATTGCCCGACGCGCAATGGCAGCAAGTGGTGATTACCGCCGGGGCCCAGCATGGCTTGATGGTTGCGATGAGCGCCCTGACCAACGCCGGTGACCTGGTGCTCTGCGAGGCGCTGTGCTATCCCGGCATCATTTCCCTGGCCCACGGCCTCGAGCGTCGCCTGCGTGGCGTGCCGATGGATGACGAAGGCATCATCCCCGAAGCCTTGCGCGAACTGTGCCTGCGAGAGAAGCCGGCGATGCTGGTGTGCGTGGCGACCTGCCAGAACCCGACGGCGGCGATCATGTCGCAGAAACGTCGGGCCCAGATTGCCGCGCTGGCCGAGGAATTCGATTTCATCATCCTGGACGATGACATCTATGGCTTCCTGGCTACCGATCCGTCGATCAAGCCGTTGTCGGCCTTTGCGCCGGATCGTTCGGTGTACCTGACCAGCCTGTCGAAATCGGTCATGCCGGCGCTTCGCATCGGTTACATCTACAGCCCGCCGAAATTGCTGTCGCGCCTGACTTCGATGGTCCGCAGCAGTGTCTGGATGCCGTCGCCGTTGACGGCGCAGCTGGCCAGCAATGTGATTACCGAAGGCCTGGACAAGAAACTGATCCGCATCCAGCGCAACGAGGCGGCGGGGCGGCAAGCGATCGCCCGGGAAATTTTTGCCAATTTCGAGCTCAAGACCCAGCCGTACTCCTATCACGTCTGGTTGACACTGCCCGAGCCATGGACCAGCGACGAGTTCACCATGCTTGCCCGGGCCAACGGTGTATTGGTGCTCAGCGGCACCCAGTTCCAGGCTGAGCGTTCAGGTACCACCCGGTGCGTGCGGTTGGTGTTGATGTCGCCCACCAGTCAGGACGAACTGCGCTTCGCCTTGACGAAGCTGGCGAGCCTGATCGATTCGGATCCGCGTCGTTATTACTAAAAAGATCGCAGCCTTCGGCTGCTCCTACACGGTTGTTCCATGTGGGAGCTGCCGAAGGCTGCGATCTTTTTGGGTTACTCGTCCGACGGGTTGAGCAGTTCGGACAAGGCGTCCGGCTGGCTCTTGAAAGCCTTGGCGAACACATCCCGATTCTTCGCCATGTAGATCCCGGCTTCTTCGACCTGTTGCTCGCTCAGCGATGGAACGGCTTTTTGCAACACTTCGGCCAGCAATTCGGCGAGCTCCAGCATTTTGTCATGACGGTCAGCTTCGGCTTTATCCATGAACAAGCGCTCCAGATCTCGGCTGCTGCGGTATACCACTTCGACGGCCATTCACCACCTCACATGCCTTCACATTGGTTTGTCTTTGCGACTACTGTATTTATATACAGGCAAAAGAATAAGCGAATCCTGTTGCTTTGGATAGTGGCTTTTTAATGTAGACCGATTTCGGCATGTGAGAGCGAAGCGTGTGTGAGCAAAGCTTGTGTGGGAGCAAAGCTTGCTCGCGACAAGGCCGAATGAAGCGCCCAAAAGTGCCGGATACCAGCCTATCGCCATCTCATCCTCAGTCGCTGGCCTTTTTTCTGCATGCAGAACAACCGTCACGTCCAATCCGCATCATCCGGTCGAACCGACCTAAGGAAACTACATCGTGAAAATAAACTGGGCCGAGAACCTGCGCCAGAACGTCCATCAACTGGCCGAGTCCCTGGGAAACCTGTTCGTCGAGACCTTCCACTACCTGGCGCTGTTCGCCATCGGTGCGGTCACCGCGTGGGCGGCGGTGATGGAGTTCTTGCAGATGCTCGAGGCGGGGCACATCAAGATCGACGACATCCTGCTGCTGTTCATCTACCTGGAATTGGGGGCGATGGTCGGGATCTACTTCAAGACCAACCATATGCCGGTACGGTTTCTGATCTACGTGGCGATCACCGCGCTGACGCGGTTGCTGATTTCCAACGTTTCCCACCACAGCCCGCCCGACCTGGGGATCATCTACCTGTGCGGTGGCATCCTGCTGCTGGCGTTTTCGATCCTGGTGGTGCGCTACGCTTCGTCGCAGTTCCCTTCGGTGAAGATCGAGCACCCGCACCGCAAGGTCGGCGCGGGCTCCAGCGAACATGCCGAAGTGGAGAAGGGTGAGATTTAAAGGCCGGCGGCAGAAGGTGCCGGACCCTGTGCATGCGGTGGTGGCAGCTTGATGTTGTCGCCGCCGGTCATGGCTTCGAGGATGGCCACGGCGCTGTGGCCCTGCTCGATGGCAATGCCGAACTGAATGCTTTGCACCAGGCGCTTGAGCCGCTCCGGGTCGTTGCGTTGCTGGGCGCTGATCATGCGTTTGGCGACGATGCGCCCGCTCTTGGACAGGGTCAGCATGATGCTGCCATCCAGGCCCTGGATACTCAGGTTGATTTGATAGTGCGGCGCAAAAGCGTCGGTAATGATCTGAAAAGGGTTGTCCATGATGCGTCACCGCCTGATTGAACGTGCAGTTGTTGACCGGCCGTGATCGGGATTAGTTCGCAACACTGGACCATCGGCCATTCCATGATCGTGTTCATCTCGAATTTTCCAGGGCTGGGCAGGCTTCAAACCGAAAGTCGCAGTCTGCGGCAGCGCCTACAGGGAGTTAGCAAGTGGCATGCCGGAAAAACCGTCGGACAATGATCCCGGCGCCCAAGCGCCG